>CAYNDU010000414.1:0-5726 GCA_964395615.1 uncultured Pirellulaceae bacterium
CTGATGCCACACACTCGGCCCCCTCCGCACCAGATGCGGACTGCCCCGCCCCGTCCGCAGCCCACGCCGGCTGCCCGGGCCCGTCTGCAGCCGATGCCGGCCGCTTCGGCCAACCAGGTGCCCCTGCCCTTCGCACCGGCCCAATCGGTCGCCTACGGTCAAGCGGTCTCCGGTCAGCCGATGGCTGCGGTTCCGGCCGCCAGCGGAATCGCTCGGGCACGCTTCGATCATCCGACGATGCCCGGCTATGCCTGGCCCAGCTATGCTGCCTATCCTAACTACGGTGCTGTCACCTATCCACGACAGTACTCGCCATCCGCATGGCCCTACATCGGTCCATTCTATCCGTATCCGCAAGTTCCCCTGGGATGGCGGAAGGTCACTCTGGAATGGGACGACGGCTGGTGGATGCTTGATTTCAAGAGCAAGTAGCTCCAGTTCCCACGACAACGGGACGATCCAGCTCCCCCGAACCGCGACCCAGTGGTTCGGGGGAGTTTTTCGTTGCGTCCGCGTATAACGACGCGAGACGGTAAAGGGGTCAGGAGTCAATTGTGCGAAGCACCCTACGGGCCGTTCCGGCAATTGACTCCTGACCCCTTTACCCCGGTGCCCGCATCGCAGCAGGAATGATCCTTTTTTCTGATGTATCTGGAAAATCCCGCAAGTTCGGCCCAAATTAACACGATAAGTAGATCTAGCGATCGTAAGGAACCCGCCGAGTGGATCGGTGTGGTTGTTGGCTCCGAACCCGAGGAGTTGTACGAATCGAGTCCGAGCCGTACGACTTCCAACAGCGACCATCAAGGAAGATCTGATGTCTCGAAAGACCGTATCCGCCGCTGTTTGCACCGCCATGGTGTTCATTGCGTTGGGAAGCACAGGTTGCATCCGTCCAACCATGGGCCCCATGCTACCGATTCCAATTCCGGTGAGCCCCTATTTTCAGGACAAGCATGAAGACGAGGCCTGGGCGAAGAAGCGGTACGACCGAGTGCCCATTCTGGGTCCCTTAACGGCGGGAGGTCCGGCGACGGCACTGGACCCACCAAGTGACGACGAGATCATGGTCGCGCTCGAACGCGCTCGCCCCATCGAGGGCGGATTGCCGTTCCTGCACGAGACACAGCGCAATAACGTGCGGATCGTCAAAGAAAAGATCGCCGACTACGTCGATCCGCCGCGGTTCGTTCCGCTTATCGGACCAGCCCAGTTGCATCATGCACACTACAAATGTTCGATCTACTTCGAAGAGGTCACGCACGTCGGTTGGCCCGTCCCCTATACGGTGCGTGATGAAGACGCCCTCGAAGTGATTTACATCGACCACAACCACTTCCATATGGTGGGGAACGTCAATCCAGGCGTAGGATCGCCCTACTAAAATCTCGGTCCTTCGATCGCTCAGCCCAACGCCGCCCGGTGAATTCCTAACGGAAAATTGCCGGGCGGTTCTCGTTTGCGCTGTTTTGAATGGCGAGCGTCGGCGCTACGGAGCCTCGCGACCGACGACGCGTGTCGCCGTCGGTGCTCTCCGTCTTGCGCCCAACATGCGGTGTTGGGCGACGATCAGGAGTCCGGCACCGGCTACCATGGCCAGGCCAGCTAACCATTGCATCGCGAGCATCGATTCACTCAGAATCCAGGCGGCCCACAACATGGTCAGGAACGGTGTGGCGGATTGCGCGCCGGCCGTCACCGCGGCACCGAGTCGTGCGACGGCGGAATACAGGAACTGATGACCTAACGCGATTCCCAACATGCTCGACGAGGCGAGCAGCATCCAATCCAACGATGTGATCTTCGTCAGCTGACCGTAATCGCCCAATGCAAACATGGCCGTGAGCGTGCCGAGCGAAACGCACTGCGATACGAGCCCGAAACTGACCATCGGTTTGATTCCGTGCAGATAGTACCTCACACTCACCCCGTAGAAGCCGAAGAACAGCCCGCATAACAAAATCACTGCAATTCCCGTCGCCCCAACCTCCACATCCCAACGCATCTTGCTGATGGATAACGTGATGAATCCCGCGACGGTCAGAGTCAGCCCGACGAAGAAAAGGGGTGATCGCAGCAGTCGTCGCTCATCGGCGAAAAGTAACATGGCTCCAAGCAAGGCAAACACCAGCGAAAACCGCATGAAAAAGCCGATCGCCCCGGCCGGAAGATAGTAGGGCGCTAATGCCCAGAAGATCTGGCCGCCGAAAGCCAGAAACGAGGGTACCAGGCACCGCCTGAATGTTGGCCATGTAAGCGCACCCGTATTTCGTGCCCAGATGAGCGTTGGCCAGAACATCATCGCCGCCAGAGGATAACGCACTCCATTGGCCGTCCAGGCGTCGAGCGAGCCGGTCAGGTACCGCAGGATCACGGGGACTGCCGACCAACACAGGATGTTCGCCGACAGGAACGCCACGCCCGATAGGTCGGCCTTCAATGGCGCTTCGTGTGGTGTTCGGGGCATGGGCGACCGTAGCGTTGGAGTCCAGCCAGTCGTGTGATGGGCAGTCCACCAACGGGACCTGCCGGTGGTCCAGGTCGACGACGGCCCGGACGAGGATCCCAAATCGTAACAGGTTTCGACCGGTTCGCGAGGCCACCGCCGCCGAATGGGAAGCCCATCGATCGGTTTGCATACCCCGCGTATTCCCGATATATTGCCTCCGAACGGTCGACCGGGAACGGCTCGACGCATCCCGAAAGTCTGTCCGTGCGACGAGAGGCCGTCGTCCGGTAGTGTTTGCGTTTCGTCGTCTTCGCCAGGGCCCTTAGACCGACTGCTTCCGTTACAGGGGATACCGAGAGATGAACGTGGGACTCGAGAAATATCGTCAATCGGGGCGCGTGGGCCTGTCACCGCTATCCGGTCCCCTGGTTGGCATTCTTGCCAGCCTGGTGTTGGGGGTGATCTACGCCTACATCACGGTTTACAGCCCGATCGGCGGCTACATTTCGCTCTTGTTCGTGTTGGGCTACGGATTTGGCGTCGGTATCGCTACGGCCGTGGCAATGAAGATCGGAAAATGCCGAAACACGAAAGTGGCCGTGCTCATGGGCCTTCTCGTTGGCCTGTTCGCCTTATACAGCTCCTGGGTCTTTTTCGAATTCGCCCTGTTCCGGCATAGCGGCTTGCCGATCGAATGGTCCAACGTGCCAGGCATGTTCCGCCATCCCCGTTCCATTTGGGCCATGGCATGCGCGATCAACCAAGAAGGTTGGTTTGAAATCTCAGGGGGAACGCCCTCGGGTGTTTTTCTTTGGATCCTCTGGTTGATCGAAGCGGCCATCATCGTCGCGTTGGTTCCCATCTGTGCCTACGGAGCGATCAGCGACGAAGTTTTTTGCGAACCGTGCAATCGGTGGACTGACGACGAACAGTGGATCAACCTTGCGCTTCCCGATGACCCGGACCAGGCGGCTCGATTGACTCAAGGTGACATCGCCGACCTTGATAACATGAGCGCTCCATCTGTCGCCGATTACCCCTATGTTCAGGTTCACGTGACACGCTGTGGCATGTGCGAAAAAACGGCCACCTACCAATCGAAACTCGTGTCATTGACGACCGACGACAAGGGCAATGAGAAAGAGGATGCTACCGATATTACGCCCATACTCGTGCTCTCGCCGATGGACTACGATCGCTTACAACGTCTTCGCCTGGCCGTGCCGAATGACCTGCCGAGCGACGATGCGGAACTCCCAGACGACACCGAGGCTTTGGACGTTGACGTGATCGACGACGAGGAACTCGAGGCCGGCGGACCGGAGTAAACGCTCGTCGTTCATACAACGGATGACCGACACGAGGGCACGACACCCGTTGCCGTGGCAATGCCACGGATTCGTTGGTTGGCGGCCGTTTCGGTCGACGCTCGCTTCAGACGCGTTCGAGCCGAGTGATACGGCCCGTGGCGACCCATTCGGCGACGAGGATATTCCCGTTCCGATCGAAGCACGCATCGTGAGGGTGGACAAATCGCCCGGGTCTCCACTGCGACTCGTCGCGCCGGATCGTGTGTTTAGCATCCGCTTTGATTCGCTCCGAATCATCGCCCAGTCGAGCGACCACTCGGTTTTGCCGATCCAGAATTGAGACCCGCGCGAAGAGCTCGGGAACCAGCAACAGGTCCCCCTGGGTTGTCATGTTGGCGGGCAAGCCGAACCCTTCAAGCGTCTCCACAGGTTTGCCGTCAAGCGACAGGTACTGCAAGGTATGATGAGCTCGATCGGCGACGACGATCTGAGGCTCGCGCCCGGGCCGATCGTCGACCCAGATGCCGTGGGGCGTATTGAATGTTCCTTCCCCGTCGCCCGGCCCACCAAAATGGCGTTTCCAACGGGCCTGTTCGTCGAACTCGTGGATATAAAATGACCCGTAGCCGTCAGTCAGGTAGAAGCCACCGTCAGGTAGAAAGGCAATGTTTGTGGGAAGGAACCTGTTTCGTCCCCAGACCTTTTTCGGGTTCGTATCCTCTCCCTCCGCGTAGACACCGGATTTCACCGGTGCATGCTGCAACCAGACGACCTCGCCCTTCAAGTCAAGTTTTGCGAAGGCCTTGACCTGCTGGTAAGCGCAAACGTAAAGGAACTCCTGGCCGTTCTCTTGTCGCACTTCGATGCCGTGTCCGCCGCCCTGAAACCGACTGCCGAAGGACCGGACATATTTGCCATCGGGATCGAACACAAAAATGGAAGGATGGTCCGGCTTATTGGCATGGCCTTCGTGGATCACGTACAGGTTACCGACCTGATCGAAGGCGACGCCGTGCGTGGTTTGCCACTGAAACTTGTCTGGCAATTGAGCCCACTGGTCGTGCACGCGATAACGATAGTCGCCCTCGCCCGTAATGACCTCCGTCCCGGACTTTCGGGAGGTAGCGACCGCTGGGGCGGCCAACGACGTAGCGGCCGCCGCAGCGACCGTCGACCGAATGAACGTGCGGCGGGAGATGACTCGTGAATGGGACGGTTCACTGGATGGAAACATGACACTCCTCGCAAGACTAGCCTGGCGACAGGGACAAACGATCGGATACGAGCCATCGTCTGATGGCGATCACCGGTCCGTCGCGTTAGAATACCGACCTGCAGACACGTCTGGGTCCTGCAGACACCAGCCGACATTGTACCTTGGGAAACTGGCGAGAAAAGGAGAATCCCGGCATGCAACGTCCCGCTTCGTGGAATCGACGCAGGTTTCTGGCCGGCCTGACGACCGGCGCCGCCGGCCTGTCGCTTGCCGCTCGGCTGTCGGCCTCCGAACCGACTCGCAAGTTCACGATGGACCTGGTTTGCGGTTCGCTGGGGGTCAAGGCAACCCAGCGGGAGGCAATTCAGTTGGCCGGTCAGGCCGGATTCGAATCGGTGCAGCCGCAGGCGGGCGAGCTGGCCCGGTGCGATCCAGGGCAGCTCGGCGAGATCGTTGGACAGTTACGCTCCCAGGGCCTGGTTTGGGGAGCGGCCGGGTTGAGCGTCGACTTCCGCCATGACGAGGAGAAATTCCGCAAGGGGCTCGATCGGTTACGCCGCGAGTCGGCGGCACTGAGAAAGGTCGGTGCAAAGCGGATTTCCACCTGGATTTCACCCGCGCATCGCGAACTGACCTACCGCCGTAATTTTGATCTGCATGTATCACGGCTGAAGGTCATCGCGGGAATTGTCGGTGCTCAAGGACTGAGTTTGGTCCTGGAATATGTCGGGCCAAATACCTTGTGGTGCGC
>CAYNDU010000415.1:0-5721 GCA_964395615.1 uncultured Pirellulaceae bacterium
CAGGGTCTGACTGTAACAGAGATTGGACCATATGGAGGTGGTAGACAGGCCGTTCCTTCACCTGTTCTCCGCGAGCATCGGAACTGCCCACCACCGTGCCGCCTTTGAACCCGCCGCCGGCGACGACCGTCGAGAAGACGGCACCGTAGTGGCTTCGGCCGCCATTCCACGGCGGTTCGACCTGAACCTTTGGTGTCCGACCGAACTCGCCACCCCACCAGACGATGGTGCTGTCGAGCAGCCCGTGGTCCGACAGGTCCTGTAGCAACGTGGCCATCCCCTTGTCGAGTTCGGGTAGCATCCGGCGCATCGATTGGAAATGTTGCTTGTGCGTGTCCCAGCCGCCGTAGTTGATAGTGATGAACTTGACGCCTTTTTCGACGAGTTTTCGGGCGAGCAGGCAGGACTGACCGAACGTCGACATGCCGTACTGATCGCGAAGCTCCGTCTTCTCCTGGTTCAAGTCAAAGACCTTTCCCGCATCGCCCAGGATCAGATCGTAGGCTTGCTCCTGGCATTTGAGTGCAGCGGTTACCTCGGGAGTCTGTTTCAATAGTCGGCCGAGCGAATTCACGTTGTCCAACAATCGGCGACGATTATGCTGGCGCTGCTCCGAAATGCCCGGCGCTACGACTCCTTCTACGATGAATCGCGCTGCTTTCGGGTCTCCTCCGGTCGCGAAAGGTTTGTACTTTGAGCCAAGGAAGCCGGCTTCAGAAAACCGTCCCTGGGGCCGAGTGAGCACGATGTACGGAGGTATCAGGCCCTCATAGCCGGCATCGTAACCCTTGAATCGCGAAACGAGTCCTCCCACGCTCGGATACACTAACTTGCCACCCGCCTCTCTACCCGTCTGTACCATGTACGAGGCCGTTTCATGTCCGTTGACCCCGTGCGTCATGCCGCGGATGATCGAGTACTTGTCGGCCTGCTTGGCCAGCAAGGGGAGAAGCTGGCAGATCCGTATGCCGCTGACATTGGTTTCAATCGGTCGGTTCAACGACCCTGAATAATCGCTGCCGGCCTCCGGCTTCGGATCAAATGTGTCCAGGTGGCACGGCCCGCCCCACATCCAGATCTGAATGACGGCCTTCGCCTTGGCGGGCGGAGTGGAGGCGAATGCGGTCGACCCCAGACGGTCAGCGAGACATAGTCCGGCTGTTCCGGCCAGACCCCGTTCGAGAAACTCGCGTCGTGACCGCTCTTGCCGTTGACCGCTCATCTCTTCACCTCCCAATCAATACCTGGTGCCCCGGTATCTCGAACGCAAATCTGAAATGTACCGAAACGTTAATGGCGATACACAAACTCCACGCTGTTCATCAGTGCCCACGCCAGATCAAGTTGGGCTTCCTGAGGACTCGTCTTGTCCGAACTCGCAAATACCAGGAACAACTTGAGTTCCTGCGGTGTCGGCGGACGCGACAGGATCGTCAGGTAGAGTTTGACAACGACCTCCTGCGGCTTGCTGCTCGAACGCAACAAGGCACGCATTTTGGGACCCTGCTCGATCTTCTTCTGTATGTGGCTGGAATTGAGCAAATGTAACGATTGGTTTGCCGACGGACGGTTGTTCCGTTCGGATAACAGGCCCGCATCTCGAGCCGGACGACCAAACATGTCGAGGAATGGACTGGTGATGCTCCCATCAGCCAACGCCATCGTCCGCTGACTGCCAGGTATGAAGGTAAATGGCTCCGGAATCGCGCTCGAGTATTCTTCGGTCGTGCCGGTGATCTGGCAAATGGCGTCGATCAGGATTTCTGCGTCCAATCGTTGCAGCCGATAACAGCCAAAATAATCGGCCACCTTGGGATTGTCCGATTGGGGGATCGACGATTGCTGATAGACCTTCGACATCATGATCAGCCGCAAGAGTTTTCTAACGTCATAGTGCGACGCCAATAACTCGCGCTGCAGCGTCTCGAGTACCCGAGGGCAATCGGCCGGGTTGTCAGGGCGGATGTCGTCCGGCTCATGAATGATCCCGCGACCCATCAGCCAGAACCAGACGCGATTCACCATGCAGCGGGCGAACCAGGGGTTGCGCGGCGTGATCAACCAGTCGGCAAACGTCACTCGAGGGTCCTTGTGCGGTTCCAGCCGCACCGTCGAGCCGTCCGGAAACGTGCCGGTCGTGATCTTCCCTTCGTTGGCTTCGTCAATTCCCGACTCGAGGTCAAAAAAGATGATCTCCTCTTTCCATTCTGCGGTACGCTTATACCCCACTCGCGAAAAGAAGACCGCCATCTCCTTCTGTTTCTCCTCAGGCCATTTCTCTGCTCGCACACCCATAAAAGCCAGTGCTACCGATCGGGCCAACGTGTCCGGGTCGCGACTGGCCGTCGATCGGTAGAAGTTGACCTGAGGTACGCGAAAATTGCTGCCGCTCGAAGTCAGCAACTCACGCGCAAACTGGTCGTACGGCATGTTCTCTTTGACCGCCTTGCGAATCCACCGGTGGATGGCCTGCACGGCGTTAGGCCACATATTAATCGGGAATTCGGCGCGTACTCGAAGGACATCCGCCCAACGCATCGCCCAGTAGTCGGCGAACTCCTCGCGCTCCATCAAGTGGTCAACCAGGGCAACGCGTTTGCGGGGATTCTGATCGAGAATAAACTGCCTGGCCTCGTCGGCCGTCGGCAATGTGCCAATCAAATCCAAGAAAACACGCCGGACGAAGACCGCGTCCGAACAGACGTGAGCCGGCTGGATCTTCTCCTGTCGCAGCTTGGCGAAAACGGCCCGATCAATGGATGTCTGGCGAAACGCCTGACGCGCACTTTCAAACGGTAACTCAACGTCCTTTTCATCCGATTGGGACCGTTGCGTCGCCAGAAACAGGACAATCGACAAGCCAATGCTCCGGCCAACAAAACGCTGAGCCCTCGCCCACGCTCGGCGACATGGAACCGTCCGCATGGCGACAACCGGACGCTCGGAACCTGGCGGCCTACCTGACATGATCTCGCCTGGATTCAATCGGGGCCGATAGCGATGCGGGAAGAGCGGGCGTGCCGCTCGGCTCGCAAACCACCGACGGTGTCTGTTCCTGTTTCAGCCCAGGCCGGAGGAACCGGCCGATCGGCCAACCCCTCCATTCTAAGCTCTATTGGAAATGGACTAAACAGGTTTTCTGTATCAAAAACTCCGCAATACCCGTCAAATGGGGGTTGTGTCCATCGGGCGTGGCCCGGTGGCTCTCGCTCGGCTAAGGCGTGCAGAAAGATGAATAGGGTCAGATTGCTAAGGGGGGCTGTGCGTGAGTCGCGATCCGATGATAGCGCGTCACCTGCGTTCGGGGACGCTCCTTTTGATAGAATGGGCCGATCGAATGCAGCCTGGTACGACCCGTCCTTCGCTTGACAGGTGCGCCGATGAGGTATGAACAGCTTTCCCGACGATCGATTCCTTGTTTCGCGGCAACGGTTGCGTTGCTGATGACCGCTCGGCTATCAGCCGGCGACTGGCCTCAATGGCGAGGCCCGACGCGTGACGGGGCCTGGCACGAGAACGGTTTGATCGAGACGTTTGCAACAGCGCGCACGGAGCCGCGGTGGCGCGTGCCGATCGGCAGCGGCTACTGCGGGCCCACGGTCGCCTCCGGGCGCGTCTATGTCAGTGATCATGTCAAGGAGCCTGAACCGCGGGAGCGCATTCACTGTGTGGATTGGAAGACCGGCCGGTTGGTATGGGACCACGCTTATGCCTGTGACTATCGAGGGCTCGGATTCCCAGCCGGGCCGCGAGCCTGCCTGACCATCAGCGACGGTCGAGTGTATTCGCTCGGCGCGGTCGGCCATTTGGTTTGTTTACGGGCGGACACAGGCCAAGTCCTGTGGAAGAAGCAACTCGTCACCGAGTATCAACTGAAACTGCTCACCTGGGGCGTGGCCGCTTCGCCTCTGGTCGATGGCGATAAGGTGATCGTCCTGTTGGGCGTCGAAGAGGGGGAGTGCGTGGCGGCATTCGACAAGGTGACCGGTCGTGAGTGCTGGCGAGCACTGGACGAGCCCGGTTCGTACTCGTCGCCGATTATCATTCAGCAGGCGGGCCGGCGCGTGCTGGTCTGTTGGACGGGGGCCAGCGTGTCGGGCCTCGATCCGGCCACGGGTACCGTCTATTGGCGATATCCGTTCGCTCACAACGGAGGCTGGATCGATTCGATTGCCACTCCCGCCTACGGCGACGGTCGTTTGTTCTTGTCATGCGCGCAGGATGGTGCGAGGATGTTGCGATTGGACGCAGATGAAATGAAGGTCGATCTGGAATGGAAGTTTGACGGCCCGGCCCGTCGGAACTCTGACGGCCTCTTTTCGGTGATTGCAACACCTTGGATTTCGGGCGGGTGCATTTATGGAGTCGACTATTATGGACAATTGCGATGTCTGGATGCCGCAACCGGCCGAAGAAAGTGGGAAGATCGCAGCGTCACGTCGTCAGTGATCTGGGGCATGGCTCATGTGGTTCGCGGCGATCGGCATACGTGGCTGTTCAATGATCGTGGTGAATTAGCCATCGCAGACATAACGCCCCAGGGATACCAAGAGCTCAGTCGAACGAAACTGATTGACACGACGCGCGAGCAGTTTCGGCGCCGAAGTGGCGTCTGTTGGTCCCATCCGGCGTTCGCCTACCGGCACGTCTTTGTGCGCAACGACAAGGAGCTCGTCTGCGCCGGCCTGGGAGCGGATCAGGGTGCTCACGATGCCCTGGCTCGGAGTCGAGCCCCGCTATCTCTGAATCGGCACGACACACTGTCTGCAGCCGCGCCTCCGGAGCTCAAGCCGCCGTTTTCCGTCGAGCGCATCAAGGAGAGCCAGGAGGCATGGTCCGAGTATTTAGGGCTGCCGATCGAGTATCCAAATATGATCGGGATGAAATGCGTCTTGATCCCACCCGGCGAATTCGACATGGGTTTGACTTCGGACGAGAAACTGACGCTGAGAACGCAGTTGCGTCAGGCGGGAATATCGGACGACGCAGTCGATGGATTGACGGACGCGGAGCCTGTCCACCGGGTCAGAATATCCAGACCGTTTTACATCTCGAGGCAGGAAGTCACGGCCGCCCGGTTTCGGATGTTTGTCAAGTGGGAACGGTACTTGCCGAAAAGTGAACGTTCTGAAACGACGACCGTACTCCCGTGGGATGACGTCGGGTTTCCGCAGACCGGCGTTCACCCGGCGGTCAACGTCAGCTGGAATGACGCCGTGGCGTTTTGCGATTATCTGAAAACCGTTGAGGGAGATGAATGCCGGTTACCAACGGAGGCAGAGTGGGAATACGCGTGCCGGTTGGGCCTGGTTACGCTTGCGTCAGACGCCGTGGACCCCAGGAAGGTCGCCAATACGGCCGACCAGGCGCTTGACAGGCAACGGCCGCAGTCAGCCGTGGGGAAAACAAGCGGGTGGGACGACCGATTTCCCTTCACGTCACCGGTCGGACAATTCTCGCCGAATACCATTGGATTATACGACATGCAGGGCAACGTTCGCGAATGGTGCGGAGACTGGTACGGCGCCCGATTCTACGCCCGGTCGCCAAGGGTGGATCCACGCGGACCGGCTCGAGGCGAGAATCGCGTCGTTCGCGGAGGAGGCTGGAGTGATGCGTGGCCGCTCTGCTCGCCCAAGGTGCGTGCCGGCCGGCCACCCGATCAACGCCGGCCTGACATTGGATTTCGAGTGGTACAGGTGTGGTAGCCGTTCATGGCCC
>CAYNDU010000416.1:0-5714 GCA_964395615.1 uncultured Pirellulaceae bacterium
GCGCTTCCCAAGAGCTTGCGGCCGCGAGCCGCGCTCTCGCAACGCGACGGGTGCGGGACGGCCACATCGCGTGTCGCCAGACGCGCGGTCAAGGCATACAAGTGCCTTCGCGGTGGCAAAGAGGAGCCGGTCGCCATGGAGTCCGAGTGATCCGCCCTCGTAGCCACTCGTGGCGGCCCCGGAGATGCGCCATAATTCCCGGCCCGAGTCGGCATCGATGGCGACAATGGCGTTTTGCGGGTCCTCAGATCGACGGATGATCGGCCCGTACGCCTCGCGTCGAAACATACTTTGATTCAGGGCCGATCGAGACAGGTCGTTGTGGGCCTCCGAAATGTCGAATTGGTCGCCCGTTACCGTGTACAACATGCCTCGGTCATACACGAACTCCATGGTGCCGACCGTTTGCTCGTATTCTTTGAGCACCTTCCCTGTGGACGCGTCAAATACTGTGATGGGAGCTGAATAGCCGGGCGTGCAGTAGAGAACGTCATCCGTTGCGACCAGGCGTCTTTGCAACTGGACCGGCATTTCCTTGTTGCGGATGTAGGTCGGGTGCCAATCTGAAAACATCACTTTCCAAAGGACAATTCCGTTATACGCGTCTCGGGCGATCAACGCCTGTTTGCCCGGCAACGCAGGGTGTTCGGCAGATCCAAGGTCCTCGACGGTAAACAAACGACCGTGGGTTGAAACCATGCTGTTGACGGACGGCATTGCCAGGTGCGAGCGCTGCCAGTGAGATCCGCCAAGCCACTGATAACGGCGAGGTGGGCCGACGACCGTGTCCTCGGCAACCGCGTTGTTGTCGGCTCCGTGAAAATGCTGTTCCCACTCGTCGGTACCCTGCATCCGGGGCTTGAACGAGACGGTCCAGCGCCCGTCGCGCTTGAGGACGGCTGCACCAAACGGGCGCAGCACTCGCATGATCTCGGTTTCGGAGACCGCACCCGCATTCTCGCAAACGACCATCGTTGCCAGGTTGTCCACGTACGGTAGTCGGCGGCCGTTCCATTGAATCACCGAGACCGGGCCGTAGATACCGAGTGCGCGAATGTTGGATCGAGCGGCGGTGATCTTCTCGGGACTCGATTCGAGCCCCTGAACGACACACTGATCAGACAGGTGAAGGGCGGCAGTGAGCGACCCGTCGTCGCAACCGACGTGCAACACCAGCCCACCGTGAAATCGAGCCAAACGGGCGATCTGCTCCGCGTCATTCGCGGGCCGCGTTGAGGCGGTGGCGATCGAGGCCGCGGCGAGAGCTCCCAGGACGGCCATCATTTGCCCTAGCTGGGCCAACACACGAGAAAACTTCCTCGTCCGCATCAGACGCTCCTCCAATCGCAACCTTCGTCGTGAATATCGGGCAAACGGTTCCAACCATTCCAGGCGATTATAACGAAAAGGTTCCCACGTTGCGCACCGATCGCCGCGACGCGGCAGGCCGAACTTGATTCCCCAAGGATCCCAACCGCAGTTTATGGCCAGCCATTTGGGTACGTGGGGCGCACGATTCCGGCCACCGGCTGACGATTAGCCACCGGAATTCGACAGATAAAGGTTGTCGAGCCAAACGGTCGCCGGCCCATTGGCCGTACTGGAGAACCCCAGCCAGTCGAGCGTTTCGAACTCTTTGTTTCGGAACGGCAACTTGCGAAAGGTCCGCTGTCGACCGTTGGCGGTGATCGACAACTGCCACTCCTTTGTCCCCTGCGCACCCAGCTGAGCCGTCATCTCGACGTGAACCCAAGTGTCTGCCGGCAGGTCCAGCGGCTGATCGATGCCGGGCGCCCGGATCTTCCCGTCGTGAACCGAAATCGTGGGACCGACGCGATACGGGCTGGCCGAGTTGCGCCATTCGACAAACCAGGTGGCATGAGCTCCCGAGGCGACATCGAATGCGAATCGAGTCGTCCCAGTAACGTGACGCGGCAAATAGTAATAATGTGGATTGAACACCTGGTCCAGATTCGCGGCGTCCTGTATCTGTAGGCACTGCCGAGATCCGTTGGGACCGGCGTGAGCGACGACGTGAATGAACGCTTGTTTTCCGCGTCCACCGTGAGATACCTGTGCCGCTTTTTGGGGTTCCGCTCCGAGAGGCTGGTCTTCGAAGTCATCCTCCAAACTTAGCGGGGGTGCCGGCGGAGGGGGATCGGCGAGTTTCAAATCCGGCGGCCGGAAAGAGGTGGCCAGTCTTCGCCAATCTTCGTCTCCGTAGACGCCCGCCTGAGAACTATCGAACGGCACAAATCCTATGTCGGAGGCTGGCGATCCCGATTGGAGCCGAAAATCTCCGAGCGCGGGGTTGGCGAACCGCGGGTCGGCCACGAGGGAACCTACGCCCTTTCCGCCTTCCAATGCCTGCCATTGAGCGAGCGTCAGGCCGTTGAAGTCCACAGGTCCGCCGGCGTTCCAATAAAGATTATGGTCGAACTTCACCATCGGGTCGGTCGCAGGACGGCTCAACAACGGGCTGCGATTATTCCAGTAAACGATATTTCGCGTGAAATGGAACGACACGTGGTCTTCTTTGCGTGATCGTTGAATCTGGCCGTCCATCGACTCTGCGAAGATGTTATTTCGAATCAGGTTGTCGCGGCCGTAATGCTGGTGGTAACCACCCGTTTTCGTGTTGTAGACGAGGTTATTCTCCATAACGAAATCACTGGAGCCTTCATCGTTATACAATCCCCATCCGCCCCGTCCGTAGTAATCGTAGCTGTAGACATCATGGACTCGGTTATGGGAGACGGTTGAGCCGTCGGACGGCCCGAGTGTGTAGACTCCGCCCATATCGCTCAGCACCCCTTGCCCAATGTGATGGATGTGATTCCAGTCGATGGTGTTTTGCGCGGCCAGGCTGGGGCGATACCCCCATCGCCATCCGACCGAGATCCCGGTGTAGAACAGGTCGGCAATATCATTGTGAGTGACGCGGTTGTGCCCCGAGTGACCAATCCAGACACCGACCGCTTCCGGATAGATACGCCCGCCATTCCAAATAATGTTGTTGTCTGCGACAATCTGGCGTGTCTCCATCTTGGTGGATGGCTTGTCGGCATCCCATCCGTGTCCGATGCGAATGCCGCCGGCGCCCATGTCATGGACATAGCAACGCTCCACTCGGCAAGAACGGCACCCTCGCCAGAACCAGAACCCGTACGTTCCGATATGCGCGACTTCACATGAGGAAAAGGTGATATCGCGAGCACCGTTCGCTTGGATGACCGCTTCGATGCCGGCCGCCGCCTGACCATCACTGTGCCCAGCTGCCGGCAATAGGTACTGGGAATGCGCAAACGAGATGTTCCGAAACTCGATGTGCTGGACCAGCGCGTCCTTATCAGGTTCGCCCGCCAATTGCAGAAGCGACTGGGCGACCGGAGCAACGGCGATTGCCGAACCGATGTCCTCGCCGGGACGAGGATGATAAAATAAGTTTCCCGACCGATCGAGAAACCACTCGCCCGGCTCGTCGAGCGCGGCTCGATAGTTTTCTAACACGAATCGCTGCCGGGCTCCCCAACGAAAGAAGGGCCACCTGGCCGGACCCGTGAGGGTGACGACATTCGTGTCAGGGTCTACGTGAGCGACTCGGTGTCGGCCGGTGGCCCACGAGTGGAACACTTGGACGACGACATCGTTCAGCGCTCTGCCGGTCAACGGGAGCAGAGGCCGGATATCGGCCGATTCGGCGCCGAAGGCACGGCTCGCCATGTCGGCCGGTTTTCCCGTCAATGGATCCTTGGCTTGTCCCACTTTTCTTTGCATGTAGTAATAAGAGTCGTCTGGTTCGTGAGCTCGGATCGCTCGCCGATCGTTGACCCACAGTTGCTCGAAATACCATTTTCCCTCTGCCACTTCCGGAAGATGGAGTTTCCAAAGATGTTCGCCGGCATTCTCCCACGGCCCCAGGCGTCGTCCGCCGCTGACGATGGTCACTCCACGTCCGGCGCCTTCATAAACCGTTGGTCCGTCGACGCGGCCGCTATCTTTCGGAGTCAGTACGACTGGCTCGGTGATTGTGTATTCGCCGGCGGCAAGTTGCACGTGAATCGCCCCGTTGAATCCACCGGAACGCGCTTGTCGTACGGCGTCGCGTGCGCCGAGGAGTGTAGCCAGTGGGCCGTTGGTGTTACCGGCATTAGCGGCAGGCGATCGACCCGACCACGAGTCATCGCCGGTCGGAGCCACGAAGAGCTGCAGCGAGTCGGCCTCCACCGATGTCGCGGTCGAGCAAACGAGGAGCAGAATGAGAATGGATCGCATGATTCAAGAGCCTTGTTCAAGAGAGCTATCGTGGATTCGATCGGATGAACCGTTGTGAAAACGACCGGCATCGGGTCGGTGCCGAATCGGCCCCCAACTAGACAGATTTCAGGCGAGCCAGGAAGGTGGTTCCACGAGCTTGCATCTTCGGCACCCAAGATCCGACCGTTACCCAAGACTCGGTGGAGCTGACCTGCGTGATGTTAAAGTTCCCCATGAGCGGCACTTCGTACGGCCGCTTGACCCCATCGCCCTGTAGCGGAATAACGATCTGCTCCGTGTCGCGCAACAAAGTCATTTTACGAGTATTGACCTGAGCAATAAACAGGGGTGATCGCCACCGGACAACGCCGACGTTGGTTGCGTCGCGTCGAGTGTAAACGAGATACAACCGGTCGTTCAGGACCAGCCAGTGTTGTTGGGTTGTCGACATCGTGAGCGGCTCGCCTCGATCCCACCGCCATTCTTGCTTCCGCCGCCAATGTAATCCGTCATCACTGACACTGACGTATCCGCGATTGTCTTCGGCACGCATCGTCAGCAAGAAACGGTCTTCGAATTGAACCATCGACGGCTCCAGCAGCCCACGTTTGTGTGGGTGTTGCAGAGCCGGCCCGACCTGTTTGATCGCCAGTTGTTGGCCGTCGAATGAACAACGCACACCGGCTACCGCGCGGTGTTCCGCTTGGGCTCCGAATGTAAATGCGAGCAGAATGTCCCCGTCAGGAAGGACGACCCGCTGCCCACAGTTATTCGTATAGATGAACGCGCCGCGCGGGTCGTCCCATGCCAACCGATGAGGATCCGACCAGATACCATCCACGTTGCGGACCGCGTATACGGGATAGCGCGACAATTGATCGCCACGTGAAAAACGGTTGCCTCGATAGAACACGACGTGGCCCATCGCCAAGACGGTGTTTGAGGCGGGGTGATGCTGAGGTACGACGTCGCACACGCCACGCTGCAGGCCGGGGTGCCCGGGCTCAGCCTGTCGGCCAAACGCGGGAATCGGAACCGGAGAGGACCATTCGTGGCCCATGTCATTTGATTCCGAAGCGTGGACCGGTCCGAAATAATCCGATCCGGTAATGCTCTGTAATGTCATTAGGGCCAAAGGCCTCCCCTTCCGGTTCGGCACCATGCATGCTCGAGGGTGAAACCATGTGACTTGGCTTCCATCCATGTTGTTCCAGAGGATTTGGCGATCGATTGACAGTGTTGCAGCGTTCGCGGCCGCCGGATCGGACGCGGAGGTCCACCGAGTTCCACACGCAATGGCGCCTCCCCCGATGCCGCTCGAGACAAGAAACTCCCGACGTGTTGCCACATGATTGAAGTTGGTCTTCATCGCATGCTCACCTTAAAAACTACGTGAAACTCCACGCGCTCACGGCTCGTGGCTGTGAAGGCGCACTCCTAATCCTACTCATCCTCTT
>CAYNDU010000417.1:0-5701 GCA_964395615.1 uncultured Pirellulaceae bacterium
CACTTCGGTTCGGGGTCACTCCACAGTTCGTATCCAATGCGCACCTTCCGCTTAGTCATTATGACTACATGTCCTCTCGAGCTTGCCACCGGTCCGGAAACCGGGGTATCCGTCTTAAGTACTTTTATCACAATGGGTTACGAACAACACTCGCCGATCGCATTCACAATTGGCACGGCACGTGCGTCTCTAAGTTCCCTCGTTGTGAGCTTGGCCGATACCAAGAGACTCACACGAGCAAACGCACCCCTTCATCACGGGAGACACACGATGAAACGTCACTTACTGGCCTATTCGACGTTGGCCCTGTTACTGCTGGCTGCCGTACCCCACCGAGCCCAGGCGCAGTTCATACTGAAAAAAATGGGCACCCTCATCCAACCGCCAGTCATTAATCCGGCCATGATCAAAGGCGCTCAGCCGAACATCAAACCGGTACCCATGCCAACCCCCAAGCCGATGCCCATGCCGACTCCTCCCGGCCCCCAGCCGAACCCGAATGCCGACTGGTGGAAGCCACTGGCGAACCCGGGCAACTGGATCGGCCTGCTCGGGCAAGGCCGACGACCCCGTCACCCGCACTACCCGACCTATCCGACCTATCCCTCTTACCCAAACCAACCTTCGTACCCGACCTATCCACCCATCTCCGGCGACCCAAGCGGGAATCAGGTCGATCCTGGATTCAACCCGAACTATGGCCAGGGCGGATCCGCACCGGGTGGTTCCCAAGGGCAGTCGGCACCTTCGGCGCCGCTACCGGACAACTCGCTGGATGCCCCGGTCGAGCTCTTCAATCCTTCGGAGACGGGAACGGTCATTCGATGCCTGATCAACGGCCAGTTGGTGGAATTGCAACCTGGCCAGCGGCAGAAACTGCCTGCCGGCGGAAAATGGACGGTTCAGTTCCATCGAGGCGGCGATTTCGGTCGGGCCGAATACGAGATGAACGACGGCCTGCATTGGTTCAAGCGGACGAGTCGCGGCTGGGAATTGTATCGCGGCGACTATCGTCCTTCGAACAAGGAGAAGGACCAAACGAGCAAGCTCCCTGCGAATCCCTGGTGAGCGGGGAGGCAACGGGCGAGCGGGGCGCTGAGCGTCACGCGTTAACGGTCCTGGCCTGCCGGCCGAGATAGTCTCCATGATCATGGGGCGGCAATCGAATGCGATTGCCGCCCCTTTTCGGATTTCTTGGGTCCGTTTGATCGGGGCCGGCCGATGGAATGAGCGAAGGGACGTTCGGATTAGGACGGTCGTCGGGCATGGAAGGGGGGGCATTCGCACTTGATTTGACATCCAGCGTATCGAGCGGTCGAGCGAACTGACGGGGGGTAACCTAGAGTTACCAAGAGGAGAACGACAAACCGTGACGACTGGACTGGAAAAGACGCTGAAGTTCTTGACCGACACAACGAACGAGGCCGCCGTAAGTTTATTACTGGCGGGTCTTGATTCGTCGGACAGGCAGGTGCAGGAAGGGATGCTGCGCGCGTTGCTCGAGCGGCGTCGCGGCCTCGGCCAGGGCGAATTGGTACGACGTTGGGGCCAGCTCAACAAGCGGTGGAAGTTGATGATCGCCCAGCACCCGCGGCAGATCGCCGGTGCGGTTCGAGACGCCGTGCTTAGCGAGAACGAGGAATTATGCGGCAACGGTTGTGATGCGCTGCTACACATCCGCGAATACGAACTGATCCCGACCCTGGTGACGGCGGCCGTTCAGACGCGAAACCCTCAATCGCCACGAGTTGCCCGAACCTTGCTTCAGCTTGCAGAGTTACTTTACGAAGAAATCAGCGGTCCGAGGGACACGAGGCGGCGGCAGGACCCCAATCGCGCGAGGACTCAGGTCCTGGGCAGTCTGCGCGACGCCATGGTGAGATACCGGGCCGGTCAGCCGCGGGAGCTGGTCGAGGCGTTTCTTCTGCTAGTCCCCCATGATGATCAAGTCCTCACGTCGATCCTCGACGATCAACGGCATCCCACTTACGGACTCGTTTCGGAAATACTCAACCACAGCACGCGACTGGGGATCATCCGACTCATTCTCAATTGTCTGGAATCGCGCCGATCGGCCAGTTTGGTCTTGCAGGTCATCAGCCGGCGCCGCGATCTGTTGTTCGTACGTCAAGCGGTCAAGCGCATTGGTCCGGACCCACCTCGCGTGGTCCGCATTAACCTCCGCCGACTCGAATCGATCGAGTGGCTTCAGCACGACCTGCAGTTGCTTGACGCCCTGACCGATCGCGAACAGGAATCGGCCGTCGCGTTGGCCGTGCACAGCGGCATGAATCGTCTTCGCGTGTTCGACGTGGTCAAGTACCTGGCCGCGCAGGGCGAGACTCTGGCTCGTCGAGCTGCGGCCTCCGCACTGGCCGAGTTTGGCGGCGTGGACGCGAATCAACTGGCCCTGGCGGGACTCGAGGACCCCGACCCACAGGTCGAAGCCCGAATGGCTCGACAATTACGCGAACGGGGCATCCCAGGAGCGATCACAAAGTTGATATCTCTGCTCGACAGCCCGCACGAGGTGGTCAGATCGGCGGCCAAGTCGAGCTTAAGCGAATTCAACTTCATGCGTTTTCTGGCCATGTTTGACATGATCGATGACGCCACTCGAAAGACGACCGGAAGGCTCGTGATGCAAGTGGATGACCAGGCCGTGACCGAACTGGTCAATGAGCTCAAGGCAAAGACCCGAACGCGGCGCATCCGCGGGCTGGAAGTCGCCACGGCCATGGATGCCGTCAAATACGTGGAACCACTGGTCGTTGGCCTGGTGGGCGACAAAGATCATTTTGTGCGTGCCGAGGCGGCACGCGCTCTTGGGCACTGCCCGACACCGCTGGCACGTCAGGCATTGCAAAGTTGCCTGAAGGACCGCAGCGTGGCCGTGCGCGACGCGGCCGAAGAAGCACTGCGGCACCACACGTCGCAGGTAGCAGATCCGGGCGTCGCCTGGC
Source organism: uncultured Pirellulaceae bacterium (assembly GCA_964395615.1). Classification (GTDB taxonomy): domain Bacteria; phylum Planctomycetota; class Planctomycetia; order Pirellulales; family Pirellulaceae; genus CAYNDU01. The sequence continues at coordinate 2,964 of CAYNDU010000417.1, forward strand.
CGGCGGACGGTCTGCCGATGATCGAACAGAATCCATTGATTGTGGACCCGGCGCCGGGGTCCGTCTCGTAATGGCCGACGATCGAAGAGAACGCAGTCCACGGAGAGCAGGTCGGGGACGAAAGACGAAACGCCGCCAGAGCCCGCCCGTCCAACCACCGGCCGGCACATCACCGTCACGAGGAAGGAAGCTCCAATGAACGTCCCCATCGTCAACCTGGTTCATGACCTGTCGCCGGCGTTTTCACTACTCGCCCAAAATGCCCGGCTCAATGGACTGAGTAACCGGTTCAGCTCGGGCGGCACCGAGGCGTCGGTCACGACACTCTTGATTCTGCTTGGCGTCCTGGTAGCAGGAGGTCTTGCCTTCTGGATGATCGCTCAGGTCATGGCCCAACGCGAGGGTCAGTCGTTCGACAGTCCTCGAAGACTGTTCAACGACCTGTGCAAGATCCACCAACTGGACTGGCGGCAACGGTTTCGCCTTAGACGACTGGCCCGAGCGCGCCGACTAATGACACCGTCCCAGCTCTTCCTCGACCCCGCGTTCTTCAATAGGGATAAGCTGGACGAGCGATGGGAACCGCACGCAGTGCAACTCGCTGAACTGCAACAGCGAATCTTTCACGGCCGTGACTCGGGCCCAAAAGAGTGACCGAGCGAGTCGCGGCTCTGCCTGCAGCAAGAGAGGCTCCGGCCGAGCGGCCGTCACCAGGTCAGTAGCGAGTTCGCCGCAAACCGTCGCCGTTCAGGAGGACGACGGACGATGGATTCAGAACGCTCCGTCACCGCCTCGTGGGGGCGTTCGCTTACGGAACGGACTCGATTCGACGTCACCTGCGGGCGGCGTTTTACTCGGAGTCGCCTTGAAGTCTTCTCCGCCCCGCCCGAGGCGAACGGCTCGAACGTCGGCATTCCATCCCATCAAGCTCAACAGTTTGTCGATCGACAACCGGTCAACACCGATCTGCTGAGCGGCAGTGATTTTCTTCGTAAAATCAGCACGCTCGTCGCTCGTCATTTCCTGGCCCGGTCCCGCCGTGGTCGCCTCGCCTTGAACCAGGTAACGGGTCTGCACGGAGACATCGTCATCAACGACGCCGCCATTGACCGCGATCAGGCTCTTGAGCAGGTCCATGTCGCTCCGATCATCGCCCGTCATGTCGATGAATCCGGCGATCGCAAAGTGAATCTGTCGGCCCGGCGCCCAGACGGGCGTGAACACAACGTCGCCCGGTATGATGATCGCGGACAGGCTGTCCTCCAGGATCTTGCACATGGCCACGTGGTCGCCAAGTACCTGAATCACCTCCAACCGGCCCTTCGGCTCGGCCTGCATGACGCCCAGTGTTCCCTTGTCAAACACGCTGAACGTCTGCTGTCGATTCAAATTGTCCGCTGACCCCACGTCGATATAGACAACCGATTCTTTCTGATTGACCGACGTCACCACGGCATCCGGCACTTCAAACGAAGTCTGGCGCAGCTTAACCAACAAGTTCTTCTGGTCTACGACCACGGTTTGCAAATCATTGATCTGGCCCGTTAGGTCCTTCTCGCGATCGGCCATCGTCGTCTGTAACTCGACGATCTTATCGTCTTTCGTCGTCAACTGGCCGGCCAGATCAGCCGACTGCTTCGTCAGTTTGTCTCGGTCCTGCTTGAAGGTCTCGATTTGAGCCAACAAGTCATCGCGTGCCTTTTGTTGAGCGTCCTCAAACTTCTTGCTCCGGTCGGCCTCGGATTTCGTCAGGGCGGCCTTCTCGGCCGTCAACTTCTGTTCGGTCGCTCGCAAGTCTGACAACTGCTGATTCAGATCGCGAATTCGCCCCATCAGGAACTTCGGCAGCGATTCATAATTCCGCGCCGATTCGTACTCCTCTTCCTCAGCACCGAACAACATCATGTTCTCACGAAAACTCTTGAGCATCTGGTCGAGCTCCGGGTCGCCCCCGCTGTTGCCAGGGATGTTGACCAGGTCTTCTTCCATCTGCTTCCACGTCTTGGCTCCGCCCTTGATCGAATACTTCAAGGTCTGGTTCTTGAACAGGGCCGTTTTCAGTTGGTCCTGCGAACTGGACAATTTGTTCCGGGCATCCTCGGACTCGGCCCGCCGAGTCTCCGATTTGCTGTAAAAGACCCATGTGGTCAGGCAGAGTCCGGCCGTTAGCATGACCATCAGAATCAATGCGATTTGCAGGCCCTGGTTCTCTCGCGACGCCATATTGAAAACTCCTGGTAGCGCAACTACTGCCCGAAAGACGTTCTTTCCCTACTCGGCCTCTCCCGCTTGTCGCCCCGATTCCACCGTCAAAGAACCCACGTCGACGGCAAATATGGGCCACCATCGTCAAACGCCTCAGACACCGGACTCACCGGCCGCCGACAAGCATTCGTGGCTGCCGGTCGGCAGCCAAGTCACGATGGCACATTACTAAAGTGGTACGAGACAAGAACCTAGGTCGAGTGTAAACGGGACCCTGGCGACTGTCAATAAAATCCACAAACCGGGCAAGCTAGAAAAACAGGGTTGACCTTCCATCTGGTGCGGTTATTCGGGCCAGGGGGGCGTATTGCCAGCCTAATTCACGTATATAATACGTGCCGAGCTGCCCGCGAGCAGCCCGAAGGAGAGTCATTTCAGGGTCCGGGAACCGCGATCGCCCGTTCGATCACACATGCGTTTTCTCACAGAGTCACAGAGGCACGGAGATGCATGAGAACGAGATTGGCACGATG
>CAYNDU010000418.1:0-5687 GCA_964395615.1 uncultured Pirellulaceae bacterium
CAGTGAACACCTTGCTCAGCCCAACCGCTACGCGAGCCCGTTCCTGCACCCTCGAGCCGTGGGGCATTGCGATTGCGTTGCAGCAAACCGTACGACATCTGTTATAAATTGTAACTTCGGCGAAGAATCGGCTTGCGCATTGAGCAGGAGACCCTTCGGGCATGCAACGCTCCGTTTTCTCAAATCTTGGATTGATTTCTGCACTGCCGTCCCATTGGGCATTTGCCGGTCAGCGTTCACGTCGGAGGAACTGCCGGGCGAGTTGTCTCTGCACGGGGTCCGTGAACCACGACAGGCCCAGCGGGACTTCCGGCGGCGTCCGGGCTCTCCTGCGCCGCGGTTGGGTTTCAAGGAGTTCCCGCTCGATCGCTTCGGAACTCAGAAGCCGGAGTTCCTCGCGGTCATCGAGAGACAGGGTGTGCACAAGATGACGCGTCTTACCCGCAATACGACTACCTCGGTTCGGAAGGGAGCGCACGTTCGAAACGGTCGCGGTGGGATCGTCTTCAGGCAGGTCCCGCGCACGAGCAAGGCCTTTCGCGAGGCCTTCAGTGTCGAGGATGTTCGTTTGCATCGCCCGAGGTGGCAGCAGTACCTACAACTCTCACTCCATCCACAAGGATACGAAACCCCATGAAGATCCAAGTGAATATCGTGGCGACCGTCATCGCGGTGTGCTGTGCGTTTTCGTGTGTTGAGCGAAATGTCGAGGCCAAAAGCCCGATCAAGGTGTTTATTCTCTCCGGGCAATCCAATATGGAGGGCAAAGCAGCTGTCACCACGCTAGATGCGGTCATCAACAACCCGATTACTCGCGATCAGTTCAGGCACCTCAAGCCGGACGGGAAATGGCTCGTCCGAAGCGACGTGTGGGTGACTTTCTTGGATCGGACCAATCGAGGTCGTGTCGCCCCCGTCTACGGCCCGTTAACGGTCGGCTACGGCAGTCCAAAGCAGGGACGTGATGAGAACTTCAAGAGAGTCCCGGTAAAAACGATCGGACCGGAGTTGGGGATCGGCCACGTGCTCGGCGATCACTTCGAGGAGCAGGTTTTGCTGATCAAGGCCGCTTGGGGCGGGCGGGCCGTAAAGTACACTTTTCGGCCGCCTAGCGCTCTACCTTCCGACAATCAGATCAAGGAAGAAGTGGCTTCGATCAAGCAGCGCAAACCGAAAGCCGAGGTCACTTTTGAATCTCACAAAGAGGGATACGGCAGGGACTATCGCAAGATTCTCTCCGAGACGGAACGAGTGCTACGGAACTTGAAAGAGTACTTCCCCGGCTACGATGAATCGCAGGGCTACGAAATCGCCGGCTTCATCTGGTTTCAGGGCTGGAACGATGGCGTTGGCGGCGGCAACCCTGAGTACGTCGAGCAAATGACCCACTTTATCCGCGATATTCGCAAGGATCTGAACTCGCCGAACCTGCCCTTCGTCATTGGCGAACTGGGTACTGACGGCCTGGATGCCGAAGGTTGGGTGGCCACTTTTCGCAAGCAGCAGGCCGACATCGCCGCCGTGCCCGAATTCAAAGACAATGTCCGTCTGGCCAGGACGGCGCACTGTTGGCATAAGGGTCCATACGACATGCAGGGCCAATGGGACGCGTTCCGCGCATTGGCACGAGCCAACGAGTCAAAGGCGAAAGACGATTCCTCACGTATTGATCCAGGCAAGTTCTTCCAGGTCAATTGGGCGCAGAAGTACGCCAAGGAACTGGCCTACACTTCCGACAAGCGCTATCACTACAACGGGTCCGGTCGCAGCTACTACGAAATGGGCCAGTCGATGGGTAACGCGATGGTCGAGTTGCTTGGCCATGATCGGAACTGATCTTGCATGTGAATAGAATTCGCCACGCGTTCGTACGAGCGTCTATTCTTGTATGAATGGCCGTCGGCACTTCCCTGACGGCCGGCGCACGAGCGGCGAAGAGCAAGCCCGATTTCGTTGCGTCTTCGACATCGAGTCGCTCCCGGTTTTCCCCACTCACGCGCCGCTAGATGTCTGCGGTCGTATGTCAGTCGCTCTCCAAGGCATCAGGCCGGAAGTGTCTGGCGTTCACCTTCGGTAGCCATCCTTCAAGCCGTTTTCTGGCTTCTGCGTACTCTGGATTATCCGCCAGGTTATGCCACTGATTCGGGTCGTTTGACATGTCGTAGAGTTCTTCCCCGCCGTCACTATAGCGTATGTAATGATATCGCTCCGAGCGAATCGCATGGTTGGTGCCGTGCCAATGCGGCGAGTGCGTGATGATCGCCGGGTAAGGCCATACTGCCTTAGGATCTCTTACCAGCGGCGCCAAGCTTCGGCCGTCTAGATCGTCGCGCTCGGTCAGACCGCACAGTTCAATCAGCGTTGGATAGAGATCAACCAGGCTGACCGGGTGTTGGCAGCGTCCCCCGACCTTCGAGATCTCAGGGGCATAGACAATCAGCGGCGTGCGAGTCGTTTGCTCCCACAATGCCGACTTGGCAAACTTCTTCTGCCCAATGTCGTAGCCGTGATCACCCCAGAGTACAACGATGGTGTTGTCGCGGTGTTTGCTGTTTTCCAGGGCGTGCAAGACATGGCCCACGCAGGCGTCTGCATAGGAGCCGGAAGCCAGTCGGCCTCGCACGGCATTCTTCCATTGGCCATGGCTCCTAATGATATCAAAGTCGGTTCCCGCCATTCGACGACCGACGGGCGGTATGTCATCCAGGTCGTTCTCCCTGCGACTTGGCAGTTCGATCAGTTCCGGCGGGTACATGTCAAAGTACTTTTGGGGAACGTACCAAGGCAAGTGTGGATGAAAGATCCCGCAAGCGAGGAAGAACGGCTTGTCATATTCCAGCTTTAAGAACTCTGCAGCCTTGTCGGCAGTCTTCCAGTCATTGGTTTCCTGCGTCGACTGTTCAATCGGCCCCCAGTCGATCAGTCTCGCCAGGATCTTGTTGCTGAATAGATCACGCATGCCGTGTTGATATCGCTTCTGCTCCGGCGGGAATGGCGTTCCCGTCCTCGTGGTGTATTGGTCGTCCCAGGCGATCGGGTCGGAAAACTTGCCGTGAGACATGTGATAGATCTTTCCGCCGGTCACGGCCGTGTAGCCGTGCTTGCGAAAGTACTGTGGGATAGTCTCCCAGTTCTTGTACTCGGGGATGTCACGGAACCACCCGAGGTTGCCGTAGATTCCGGTCGTCGAGGGTCTCAGACCGGTCATAATTGCCGTGCGCGATGGATTGCACAGCGGTGCCGCGCAGTATGCCTCTGTAAAGAGAACCCCCTTTTGAGCAAGACGGTCGATGTTAGGAGTCTTGGCCTGAGGGTGTCCGCCCAGGCAGCCCACCCAGTCGTTCAAGTCGTCAACCGCAAGGAATAAGACATTTGGCGTTTCGATCGCTCGGGCTTGGTCCCTCCCGTCCAGAGCCCCTTTTCGGCCGGCCGAAGCCTGGGCCTTCGCAACGTCATCGTTGGGCCTGGGAGCCATCGTTGATCCCGTAACCGAGCCCCGGTCCGGCGCCTCGGTCCGTGCCATCGGGCTGTTCTCAAGGAACGGGCGTTTGGGTCGCGCTGAGACGTCGGTAAAATGCACAAAGCCATCGGGATGCTTTTGAGCTGCGATGATCGCGGAAGTGAAGGTCGACGATGCAAATGCGAGCAAAAGAAGTGCATGTTTCGAATGCTGCCTTGATCGTCGCCATGTCATCTGATGTTCTCCAGACGCCGCGAAGTACGACGCGGACGACTCGCCGGCGGGACATCTATTTCTTGGGAAGGTGAATTTTCAGGCAATAGGCGAAGTCGCACGGTTTTTCCTTCGGAAAGGAGACCTCGAGTCCATCGGGCGTCTGTTGCCATTGCACCGGGCCGACGTGGCCGAGCAACTCTACGGACTGGATCTTCCCGATTCGATAGTTGCCGGGCGCCAGTAGTTCGCAGACGACCGGTTTCTTGTTCGGCCAGGCCAGGACGAACGCGTAGAGGTATTCACCGTTGGTCGTGTACCTCAGGTCGCGCGGTGTGAACGGTGATTCAATGGTTCGGTGAGGCATCTCCGTCTTGCCCTCACCATAGCGATACCAGGGACGTGTTCCGTAGATCCCTTCACCATTGATCTGAAACCAACGGCCCAGATCTTCCAGGATACCGGTTGCTTGAGCGTCCAATGTTCCGTCGGCCTGAATGGGGATGTTGAGCAGCAGGTTTCCGTTCTTGCTTACGATATCGATCAGTTTGTCCACGACGGCATCGGCCGTTGTATAGGGCGTGTTCTCGTTGTAGCCCCACGAGCCGATGGAATCGTCGGTTTGCCAAGGCTGCTCGAGCACGTGACTGGCTTTGCCTCGTTCGTAGTCGACGGTCGTAATCCCCTCGGCATACAGTCCTTGCCAGGGTCGTTCCTTGACGCACATGACTCCTTCCGAACGCGCGTTAAGAAAATGGGCAATCACGTCGAGTCCCGTGCTGCCCGCGTCGTCGCCACGGAATGGTATGGAACAGTCAAAGTAGAGATGATCGGGATGATAGTCGTCGATCAGTTGTTTGACGCGGCGGGCCCACAGATCCCGCCAGGATTTTGGAGGGTTGACGGCGGCGCGAGGATGAGTGCTTTGTCCGTCGGCCGGCGGATACAATCCCACCCCCTTTCCCTGGGCTCCGTCGTAAGGGACTCCTTTCAGTGGGCCCTCGCTGTCCGATTGATTGGCAACGTTCAGCCAGCTGTAGCTGCGGGACAGGTGAGTCGTCACGCCGAATCTAAGGCCGGCCTTCAGAGTTGCCTCGCGCCACATGCCGATCAGGTCCTTGTGCGGGCCTTTGTTGACGGCATTCCATGGCTGATACTTGGAATCCCATAGATCAAAGTTGTCGTGGTGCACTGCGCAGGGGCAGAAATAGCGAGCTCCCGACCGTTTGAAAAGGGCCAAAAGCGCATCGGGGTCAAAGTGCTCCGCCTTCCATTGCGACACGAAATCCACGTAACCGTGCTCGGACGGATGCCCGTATTTTTCGAGGTGGTGGGCGTATTCCTTACTTCCTTGTTCGTAAAGGCGCCTCGCGTACCATTCGCCCTGCCTGGCAACAGAATAGGGTCCCCAGTGTAAATAGATTCCGAACTTGGCGTCTCGAAACCAATCCGGGCACCGATATTCGCGGAGCGACTCGACCGTCCCTTCGTACGGGGCTTCCGCCCAACCTGCGACCGCAGGGATCAACAGTGAGATAGAGAGAACGAGCCGAAATGGCGATCGGATCATGCTGAGACTCCTGAAAAAGCGTGTGGTCATGGGTGGGCTCGGTTCGGATGATATCGTCGCTCGTTCCAGCTTGCGATTCTGTCGAATCGGTTTTTATTGTATACAATCGACAACCGTCGTCGAGTCGGCAAAGCGGGTGGGTCGCTTCTCTGGCGGGTGGCGTTCGGCGAGACGCGGCCATACGCGAGTGCGAAGGGACGCTACTCGGGATGTTGTGTTCGAGCCGCTATTTCGCGAGACTCAATGCGCCGAATGCCGGCCGCCGTCTGTCGCGCCCCGGTCGGGTAGGTCGCCAGGACTCGAGGGACGATTGGGACGCACGAACAGGGCGTGTCATGGGCCGCCGTATGACGTTCGGCAGCGGACCCAGGGGTGCAGGAACGGGCTCGTTTTTTTTGTAACCGTTCACAGCCAAGGCCGTGAACGGCTGCCTACTTCCTAATC
>CAYNDU010000419.1:0-5685 GCA_964395615.1 uncultured Pirellulaceae bacterium
AGTCAAGGGGACTCGTTCATGATGACCCCACTGCTCGGTACACCTCTTCTCGTAATACGCCGTTTGCGCCGTAAACCCTACCCATCGGCTGGCAGGTCACTCGATCCGCACCGCGCAATGCATCCTAGGACCGGTCTGGGCCAAAGACAAGCGGAACACCCGGCCCATCCCGCTAGTTGGTTGTTCGGTTCGTTAGGGATCGTCAGTTGAATGAGCGACCAGAAATGCCGTGAATACCGGTCACGGATCCCTTCGCGGACCGGCAGAGTCTACGCAGGCCCTACGTATTCTCGGTACGAATCCGGCTCGGTGCGCCGACAGACGACAGGACGGGCTCAAACAGGCCCTTCGTCAGGGTGCGATCTCGGCAGGCCTGTTCGGATCGGCCGGACGTGTTAGTCGTCTTCCTCTTCGTGCAGTTTCGTCTTGGCGATAATCTCCTGCTGGATATTGGCCGGCATCACGTCGTAATGGCTGAATTCCATGGTGTAACTGCCCTGACCTCCGGTCATGCTGGACAGAGTGCGGGCGTACGTCGTCACGCTTCGCAAGGGGACTTTACAATGAACGGTCTGCAGATCGCCACCCGCTGAATTGCTGCCGAGTACGCGACCTCCACGGCTCGACATGTCACTGTAGACGTCGCCCACACATCCCTCGGGGATCGTCACATCGAGCGTTACGACGGGCTCTAGCAGGGCCGGTTTGGCTTCTTGAAAAACGTTTCGAAAGGCCATGGACGCGGCGGTCTTGAAGGCGGTTTCCGAGCTATCGACGGGATGGTGTTTTCCAAAGTGAACCTCAACACCTACATCCTGCACCTGGTACCCGGCGATGACCCCTCGATTCAACCGTTCCTTAAATCCCTTTTCCACGGCCGGCATGAAGTTCCCTGGGATGACACCGCCGACGACTGAATCGAGCCACAGAAAGTTATTCTCTTCGTCGTAGTGGCTATCCTTGAGTTGCGGAAAATTCGCCTTCACGGCGAACTCCTCGATATCGGTACCTCGCGGCAAGGGGAACATCCGAATGTGAACTTCGCCGAACTGACCCCTGCCGCCCGATTGTTTCTTATGACGGTACTTGCCTTCGGCCTTGGCCTGAATGGTCTCGCGAAACGGGATTTTTGGTTCCTTGGTGTCAACTTCGAGTTTGTCACGGCGTGCCAACCGCTCGCGAATCACGGTCAGGTGCAACTCGCTCATCCCGGTGATAACGAGCTCTTTGGTTTGCGCGTCGCGATCGAGTCGAAACGTCGGATCCTCCTCGACCACCTTGTGGAGCGCACCGGAGAGTTTTGTTTCGTCACCCCGGCTCTTGGGAGAGACGGCCAGGCCCACCATCGGGGTCGGAAATTGAAAGTCGGGCAGCGCGAGGGAGCCGAGCGTGGAGCCGGTCGACAACTCGTCCATCTTGGCTACGGCCACGATATCGCCGGGTCCTGCTTCGTCCACTGCCTCCGATTCGGCCGCCTGAACTTCCAGAATCGGTCCCATTTTCACCGGCTTGCGCGCGGTACTCACCGCTACCGAATCGTCTCGACGGAGTTTTCCACGCAACATCCGAATGAAGCTGAGTTTCTGCACGAAGGGGTCGATACGCGTCTTAAAAACTCGGGCAACTAAAGGGCCGTCCGGCGTGGCTTCGATCGAAACCTCCTCCCCGTCTTCGATTGCGGTGCGAAGTCTGGACTCGGGAGTCAATCCGCACTGGCAAAACGCGTCGAGAAGTTCCGTAACTCCCACATCGTTCCTTCCCGAGCAGCACAGAATAGGGACCAGCGATCCTTCGGCAATGGCTCTTACGATTAACGAACCAAGCTCTTCGTCGGTCGGGGCTGTGCCTTCGAAATACCGTTCCATCACTACCTCGTCGACCTCGATAATCGACTCGAGCAGTGGATCATGAATTTCCGCCGGGTCCAAAAGAGCGCCGGTCGTATCGTCGGGGACCCGCAATGTGCTGGCAACGCCCTTGAAGTCTGCACCGTCCCCAAGAGGCACGTTGAGCGGCACGCACCGTTTCCCCCACATCTCCTGGATCGCCTCAACGAGAGCCGGATAGTCGATGTTCTCGGCATCCATCTTGTTGATCACGATGAACCGGCCAAGCCCGGCTTTCTCTGCCTCGTCAAACACGCGGCGCGTGTTGACTTCGATACCCGACTGGGCATTGATCACAACGGCCGCCATATCAACTCCCTGCATGGCGCCGATGGTCTGACCAATAAAGTCGGGATAGCCGGGCGTATCAATCACGTTGAATCGCTTGCCCTCATGTGGAAAATGGACCACCGTCGATTCAATCGTGTACTTGTGGTGCTTCTCCTCGGGATCAAAGTCGCAAACACTGGTCCCGTCGTCGACGCTCGGCTGAGCGTTGGCCACGCCGCCCTTGACCAACATCAGATCGACAAGGGTTGTCTTGCCGGAAGAACCGTGGCCACAAAGTACCAGGTTGCGAATGTCGCAGATTTTCGCTTTCGCCATGCTTGGAATTCCTTAGCTTCCCGTGACTGTCAATGATCGCTCGTAACTGCTAATGGCCTGTTCGCCACTATTCAAGTCAATCTTCTCTTGTCATCCCCGACTGTCATTGGCTCCCTGCCGTGGCTTCCTGTCGGTCGCTCCTCACGAATCAGGCCGCGATCCTCGCCCATTCAAATCGCCAACGACTCTTCCTGTCGCGTGCCCGGCCACACGAACGGCCTCGGTCACGGTGAGCGATCCCTCGTACAACGCACGTCCGATAATGCAACCTGCCACCCCGGTCGCCGCCAGACGCTCGATATCGGCCAGTACCGTGACTCCCCCTGATGCGATGACGGGAAGGGAAACCGAGTTGCTCATCTCCATCATCGCTTCGCAATTGGGGCCCTCCATCATGCCGTCTCGGGCAATGTCCGTGTATACGATCGCAGCCAGCGGCAACCCGGCGAGCTTTCTCGCCAAATCGACCGCCGTCATCGAGCTCAATTCGAGCCACCCGTCGGTCGCTACCTGCCCCTGCCTGGCATCAATGCCGGCGACCAGTCGATCAGGAAACCGCTGGCACATCTGTCGGAACCACTCAGGACGCTTGAGTATCTGAGTACCGATCACGAGCCGGGACAGTCCCAGCGAAAACAGCTGTTCGATCGATTCAGCGTCACGAATGCCACCGCCCAGTTCGCAGGGTACGTCGACCGCGCGAAGGATTGCCGCAATCGCCTCCCCATTTGCCAGCTGCCCATCGCGAGCCCCGTCCAGGTCGACCAGGTGGAGACAATCGGCTCCTTGATCGACCCATTTTCGGGCCATGTCAGCCGGATCGGAGCTGAACACCGTTTCTTGCCGGTAGTCGCCCTGCCGCAGGCGAACGCAATTGCCGTTGCGCAAGTCGATGGCGGGCCAGATTTGCATGGCAAGACGTGCCCTTAATCCCAGGGCTCCAGCAGGATTGGTGAAAACCCGCAATATGCCACACGTCCGGCGGATTGGCAAGGCGGGCAGCCACCGAACGCACATACCCGACCAGCCCGGCTTGGGTGCGCGCATTCTACATGCGGCCGAAATTACGTAACATCTGCAGGCCAACCGCCTGACTCTTCTCCGGGTGGAACTGCGTGGCCATCAAGTTGTCACGGCAGACCATCGAGCAGAACGGCTGGCCGTAATCGGTTTCGGCTGCGATAACGGCCGGATCATCCGGAACCACGTACATCGAATGCACGAAATAGACGTGAGCCTGATCCGCAATCTGGTCGAGCAACGGACAGGGCCGGCGAACCTCAAGTTGGTTCCAACCCATATGCGGGACCTTCAGGGGGAGGGGCAGATCGAAGCGAACCACCTTGCCAGGGAGGATACCGAGCCCGCGGTGTTCGCCACCCTCGTAACTCGTATCAAAAAGTAACTGCATTCCAAGGCAGATACCGAGGAACGGCTTGCCGGCCGTGATCGCCTCCGCGATGGGCTCGATCAGCCCTCTTTGCCGCAGGTCGGACATGGCATCCCGAATGGCGCCAACGCCCGGCAGCACCAGCTTGTCGGAACGTGCGATCTCATCTGGATCGCTCGAGACCTGGGCCGGAGATCCGGCGCGTTCCAGGCCCTTTTGAACGCTCCGGAGGTTCCCCATTCCGTAGTCAATAATGGTGATCATGGGGGCTATTCCATGGAGCGAATGGCCAAGGCACTGGCCTGGCCCTGTGGAGTAAGGCTTAAGTTAATCAACACACTTCCAGCCGGTTCATCGCAGGAACGTACGACGTGAACCGGACAGTCGGGGTCAGCGTCTTTGTAGTTTAGCACTGGGAATAGTCGACCGTGTCGCTGACCGACAAGGCTGGCGATCAACTCCAACGCGCCTCCCCCTGCGCCCGGGTGGCCGATAAAGCTCTTCAACGCCACGACCGGCAACGGTTCGGCACGCTCGCCAAAGACATCGTGGATGCCCTGGGCTTCCTGAATGTCGCCTTGCCGAGTCGAGATGCCGTGCGCGTGAAGGTGGCCGATGTTGTTGATCGGCACCCGCGAGGATTCCAGCGTCTGGCGCAGGACGTTGCGCGCTGCCAATCGGCCGTCGCCGACTCCTTGCCGACTCAATACGGCCGACGAACCGCTGCCGACGATCTCTCCCCAAATCGTCGCACCGCGACGTTCGGCGACGTCCAGTGCCTCCAGAACCAGAGCGCCGGCTCCCTCACCCAACACCATGCCGCGTCGTCCCGCATCAAATGGGCGACTGATCGATGTGGGATCGCCGGATCCGGTTGCAACTTCTTCCTGTAACAGCACATGCAACGTGCGAAGCGGATGCACTCGCGTGCCGGTCGACCCGGCGAGGATCGCGTCCGCGGCACCGCGTTGAATAATCCGAGCCGCCTCAGCAACGGCCAGGTTCGCCGAGGCTTCACGCATGGTCAACGAGTTACTCGGCCCACGCAGATCGTTGTAGATCGCGATATGGCTTGCCGGCATGTTGGGCAGATACTTGAGCAGCCACAGTGGAGTGACCCGCGGCAAGCCGTTGTCGGCCCATTTGTCGTAATGGAATGCTCGCTGCGGGTCGAGGCAACCGTCGACACCGTCGATGAACTCGTCCGGCGCGGTCAGGATATAGTCACTGCCATAGACGACCCCTGTCCGCTCCGGGTCAATCGTGCCCGGTGCCAGGCCGGCGTCAGACAGGGCCCGTTGAGCGGCCGCGACACCCATTTGGATCTCGCGGCACATCACCTTGACCCCCTTGCGGATTGCGCGTTTCTGGGTCTTTTCCAGCGGGCCGAAATCGGCGATGTGCCCCGTGAAATCGGCCACCTCGGCACCCCAATCGAACGGCAATGGCTCGGTGGGCAAAGAGGTCAGGCGTCCGACACCCGATCGGCCCGTTTGAAGCGCCTCCCACAACGATTCGACCGTGTTGCCCAGAGGGCTGATCAAACCGAGGCCGGTAACAACAACGCGGCGTGATGATGCCGTCGACATGAGGGTATCGTATCTGCATGATCAGGCGAGTTCTCGTACCACGGCGCGGCGCCCCGTCGGTAGACGATGCCGCGCTCGGCAGACCCCGATTCCGCCGAACCGGACATTCTAGAGTCGCGGCGGCGGGAAGTCGAGACGCCCCTCCCACGCCCAGGGAGGGTGGGAGCAGTTCAGCTTTTGCAGGGCAAAAGCTGAACGAAAAATGTCAATAGGA
>CAYNDU010000420.1:0-5632 GCA_964395615.1 uncultured Pirellulaceae bacterium
TCCAGTGAACACCTTGCTCAGCCCAACCGCTACGCGAGCCCGTTCCTGCACCCCTTGAGCGTCGGCACGAACCGGTGCGCCCAGGCGGTCAGCGATCCCGCAAAGTCATCCCACATCACCCACTCTTCCCGTTGTTGTCGCTCCACCTAAATTGGTTGAAGTGCTTGTGACGGTTGTGCCGATTGTCACTCATGAGTGGATTTTCGCGTCGCGGGAAGACCGCGCATCGGCAACGTGCACACGGATGAAAAGACACGGAAGGGAATGGCATGGCGGCCCTGTGGAATCTCGAGACGACCTACCGACGACGGGCAGTCCTCGCAACGATTTTCATCCTGATCGGTCTGTTGGCGCGGCCAGGAGAGCGACCCGTTTGGGGCCAGGCACAGCCGGCGACCGACACGCAGTCGTTTCGACTGGTCCATGCTGACGCGGGAGACATCGTGGCGTCTTTGCGCCGGATGCTGTTGGACGCCGACGCACCCGCGGACGTCATGGTCGACCGGGCGATGAACCGTATTCTCGTGCGCGGCGCGGACCCCACGCGGCAAATCGCCGCTCAACTCATCGAAACGCTGGACGTGGCGCCGGTATCGAAGGTCGTCCCGGCGGCCAACCAGCAGCGGGCGAAAGTACAGGGGTACCGGGTGGCCGCCGACCGGTTGGAATCAACAGCCGATCAACTTCGCACTCGTTTCGCAACCGACAGCAGCGTGCGCGTCGCCGTCGACCGACGGACCTCCCAGTTAGTCATTATCGCTCCCGACGCCGTTCACGGTCAGATCGCACAACTCCTCGCCAACCAACCGGCGGTAGCTAAGGGCGAGTTACAATGGCAGCCACGCCGTGTACCCGAGTTATCCCCGCCCGACTACCGGCTCAAGTATCATTTGCAGAATATTTCCTGGCGCCAGCTGGAATCGCGTCTCCATCAGATGTTCGGCCCGGCCCTGTCGATTTCCGTCGACCCGTCTCGTACCGTCGCCATGATACGGTCGGCCGTCGACCCGGACGGCGCACCGGTCATGAAACTCGACCGATCCACCAATGAGGTCGCGTTTTCCAACACTCGAGGCGCCGGTCAATCTTGGCGGCAGGTTATTGCTGCGTTAGATGGCAAACAGGCCCTCGGCAAGCGCACGACGCAGTTGGTGCCCCTGCAACGGGCCGACCCTGAACAGGTTCGCGAGACGGTCACGATGATTCGCGACGCGGCCATACGAACCGCGCCTGGCCAGACGATGGCAACGGTCCCGGTCGCTAAGGACGCCGCGGCACGCAAGAACAACGGCTTGGTCTCAATGATCTTCCAGCCGACACAGGAGGGGACTGACGCTTCCGGTGCGCAGCCTCCAGCCGGCGGTGCCGGCGACGAGGGCGATGCGGGTACGCCAGGCGCCGAAACGGAACCGGGTGACGAAGCGCTGGCCGATGAGGATCTCGGCATGCTCGGCGACGTTCAGATCGAATTCGTGCCCGAATTAGGAGTGATCATTCTACGCGGCAACAAGAAAGACGTGGAACGCGTTCAGAAGATCATCAACGAGATCGAAGCGCGTACCGATGAAACCCGACCGGAAGTCGAGGTCGTTCCACTGGCCCATGCTAACAGCGAGGCGTTGGGGGAACTTGTCACGAACGTCTACACGGAAGTCTACGCGCCCCGTCAGGGCGATTTGTCGATCACTTCGCTTGTTAAACCCAACTCGATACTCCTGGTCGGCAAGCAGGAGAACATTGCGACCGGCATCGAATTAATCGCCAAGCTGGACCGTCCGGTCGACCCTGACACTCAGATCAAGGTGTTCCACCTGCTCAACATGAACTCGACGGACGCCGAGCAGTACTTGCAGAGCTTTTATGGTGCGAGTGGAGGTGCTGGAGGAACGACGGGCGGGGGAACTCAGAATCAGGTTGAAGCTCGTGGTCTTTCACCCAGAATGGCTGTTATTGGAGACGTACGCAGCAACTCCCTGATTGTACAGGCCAGTCCGCGCGACCTTCTCGAGGTCGCCGACTTGCTGCGCAAATTGGATGTGGAAAAGACGCCGGCCAGTGTTGAGCTAAGGGTCATACCGCTCAAGAACTCGATCGCCAGCGAGTTGCAAACCGTGCTCACCAACACGTTAGGGGGGCAGGGGCAGCAGACCGGCGGGCAACAGGGTCAAACCACCGGGCAGAACCAGACACCGGCCTCCAAGAGCGTTCAGATCATGGGGATCGACCAGAAGGGAAACAAGATCATCGAGTCAGGGCTTCTGACCGACGTCGTGGTGACCGCCGACGACAACGCGAATTCACTGTTAGTCCGGGCGCCTGCCCACAGCATGGGTCTGATCGTCGCCCTGGTCGAACAACTCGACAAAATGCCTGCCGCCGAATCGCAGATCAAGGTATTCCAAATCCAGAACGGCGACGCGACCAGCTTGACCACCATGCTGCAGACACTGTTTGGCCAGCAGGTCACTGCCGGCCAGATCGGAGCGTTCTCGCAAACCGTGGGCCGAACATTCGGGGCCGGCGCGCAGCTTCAACAAAGCTCCTCCGGAGAAAGCTCGCTCATTCCGTTGACGTTCGGAGTCGATGCGCGGAGCAACAGCATTATCGTTTCCGGCTCGCGAAGTGACCTGGCAGTTATCGAGGCCATCCTCCTGCGGCTGGATGAAGGTGACCTCCGGCAGCGTGAGTTGATCGTCTACCGGCTTAATAACGCTCCGGCTCAATTCGTGGCCGACGCGCTGACCGCCATACTGCAGGATCAGCAGACGCTACTTCAACAACAGCAATCTCAGACGTTTTCATTGATCAGCCAGTTCGAGTTCATCGACCAGCAGGTTTTCGTCACGCCTGAAGTCATCAGCAACACACTGATCGTCAGTGCCACGCCCAAGTACTATGAGCAGATCACCGCAGTGATCGAAGATCTGGATCGCCGACCTCCGATGATCGCGATCCAGGCCGTCATCGTTCTCGTTCGACTGGAGGACGCGGAAGAACTGGGCGTGGAACTTGGCTTGCAGGACTCGTTGCTATTCGACCGGGGCACCGTGTCCGAAGGTTTGATCAGTCCCGGCTTCAACTTCATCGGCCAGGCGTTGGGCAATGCCGATACGGCCGCCTCACGCGCTACTCGGGAATTGCTGGGCGGGCAGGCAGCCAGTTCCTTCAATGTAGGCCGCTCAAGTGGATCTGAAGGATTCCCCGGCCTCGTCCTGTCCGCCAGCAACGAGTCGATCAACGTACTGATCCGTGCTCTGGTTAAGAACTCCAGAGCGCAACTGCTCAGTCGCCCTCAAATCATGACGATGAACAACGTGCCGGCATCCGTGTTAGTCGGCCAACGTGTGCCGCAGATCACCGACTTCCAGGTAACCAACCAAGGGACCGTTAACTCCGTCACACTGAACGAAACGGGGATTTCACTCGGCGTGATCCCCCGCGTCACACCCGACGGTCTGATCATCATGGACATCGAGGCTCGGGACTCCCAGGTCGGCGACCCGGCCGATGGAATTCCGATCGGCGTGCAGGGCGGGGTCGCCATCAATTCACCGATCTTCGACGACATCACGGCGATCACAACGATCGCCGCGCGAGATGGTCAGACAGTGGTTTTCGGAGGTATGATCACTACAAACCGAACCGATACGTTCCGGGGGGTCCCTTACCTGTCGAATATCCCAGTACTCGGCCGCCTGTTCCGCTTCGACACGCAATCGACACAACGAAACGAATTGCTCTTCTTCCTGACCCCTCGCATCGTTGTCACCGACGAACAGGTTCAGGCTCTGAATCAGGCCGAGGCAGCTAGAATGAGCTGGTGTCTGTCGGACGTAGTGGAGTTGCATGGCGACCCCGGTTTCGGACCGGGCGGTGCGAACCCCTGGGAACAGGCCACGCCGACGATTTATCCCGATCAGGATCCGACGGCCCACAACGGTGTCTTCCCGCAAGGGACCGAACAAGTCACCACGCCGCAACCCGCGCCGCCGGCCGTCCCCGAGATTCCTCGCCAAGGACCTCGCCTGGGGCCGGGTGAAATGCCGGGATCGACGCCCTTTATTCGTCCTCCCGACCAACGGCAACCAGGAAAACCGTGGGTTGAGCCTCCGGCCGGGGCCGACACCGGCGACCCGAACCGTCAATCCCAGGCTGCCCCCGGCGGTATTCGCGTGCAATACCGACCGAATGGTCAACCGGGCACCCAGCCACCATCGGGCCCAAATGGACTGCGACCGTATCGACCCGGCTATGACCAGTCGGGCCGCTATCCTCAAGAGCCCGGTCCGAATGCGCCGCGTGACCCACGTGTGGCTCCCAATCGATCGGGTGTTCCGCTCCAAGGCATCGTACCAGCGCAGTATCAGGAGACTCCTCCAACTGACCCGCCTCGGTCCGGTGGCTCGTTCCCGATCGGGAACTGAGCGAGGGAAACGCGGGAAATCGAGGGATCGAAGTTAATCGCAAGCCGTGCAGGCGCCGCTGCAAATGATGGGTATCAACATGTCCTACGTGAGAATCGTGCTCTTGGTCGGTCTCCTGACAACCGTGCTTGGCTGCCAACCGCTCGACATGAAACTCGACAAACGCCTTCCCTGGCTGGCAGGCGATGGTGACTACCAACCCCCGACGCGCGTCGTGGCCATCTGGACCGACACGATCTACCAAAGGGCCGGCGAAAAGCCTGTACGAGGTTTTGGTGGCCGAGTCTATTTCTACAACGACAAGAAGCAGGTTGTTCCGGTCAAGGGAAAACTGGTTGTCTATGCGTACGACGACAGCCAGGCCGAAATCTCAACCGGTTCGCCGACACGAAAATACGCGTTCACCGAAGAACAGTTGGCCAAGTACTACAGCGAATCCGACCTGGGCGCGTCCTACAATATCTGGATCCCATGGGACCCGATCGGGGGTGAAGAAAAACACGTTTCCTTGCTGCCCATGTTCGTCGACAAGACAGGTGGTATTCTACGGGGCAGTTTCAGTGAAGGCCGATTGCCCGGACGTCGGCTGGTGACCGACGAACAGCGCCGCGGTTTCTACGTTCCCAATCCCCGAGCGGCCGAACAACGAAAGGCACAGGCGCGCATCATTGGCCAAGGACCGATCGGTGCCAGGCAGACCCGGGATGGCCGCACCGGCCAGGGATCCCTGCAACAAGAAACCGGGCGACTAAAGGTCACGACGATTCGCGTCCCGCAAACCACGGCCGATCGAATCGCGACCTCACGACAACTCTCGCCCCTATCGCCACCGCCCGTCAGTGGCCCCCTGCACCCGACCGATCCGCTAGGGTCCGCAAGACAAGGGTCGATGGGAAGTGCGGCCCAACGGTATGGTGAAACCGTCGCTAACGGCCCGGTCGCGTTGAGCCCCCCCGTAGCGTCGAGACCCCCCGTAACCTTAAGACAATCGTACAATCGTCCTGCGACGGCAAACGTGCCCAACCACGCGCAATTCAACCGCGCGCAACAAGCCAGTTTCCAGCGATCGGCCCTGTCGAATGGTGCTGACCCGAGCGGGCAGCCTTCATTTAGTCCCACGGCTGAGCCGAACCGTGGTCAACTGGGTCGACATTCGGCAAGGGCACAACCGAATGGGGCGATTCTGGGTGAGACCGGTTTTACAGGCG
>CAYNDU010000421.1:0-5619 GCA_964395615.1 uncultured Pirellulaceae bacterium
CGGGGGTCCACCCCCGGTTCCGCATGCCCCCAAATCGGTGGTGTAGGATTTGGCGGTGGGGGATTGGGCGGGGGCGGTGGCGGTTTCGGAGGGGGTGGCTTCGGCGGGGGCGGAGGCGGAGGCGGTAACTTTCAGAACGCAGGTGTCTTTATCGACCCGCAGGGAGTTTTGCGAGTCAAGACGTTTGTCGATCCGGGTGGATTGCGCACGAAGCGGATCGTCGAGGCAGCCATGCGGTCGCTCGACCCGAAACTCCGCGGACCATCGTCGCTGAGAAAAGTGTCGCTCAATCGGCTGGAGCAGGCTGTGGCCCGTCAGTTGGCAACTGGCCAGGGGCTGACAGACGAGATGAAGTATATGGCCGGACTCTTGCGAGTTCACTTTGTCTTTTTCTACCCGGAGACCAATGACATTGTTTTGGCGGGACCGGCGGAAGGATTTGCCGAAGACCCGACCGGACGCGTGCGCGGCCTGACATCCGGTCGTCCGGTGCTCGAGCTGCAAGACATGATTGTTGCCTTGCGGGCTTACGCGCCGAACGGAAACAAGCTTAACACCATCGGCGTTTCCATCGATCCGACACCCGAGGGACTGCAGAGGATGCGTCAGACGTATGCGTCGATGATGGGCCGTGTCAGGCCGGGGCAAGCACCCCAGATCGCCCAGACGTTGCGTAACGCGCTCGGCGAACAAGTCGTTTCGGTGCAGGGGATCTCGCCCGAAACGCATTTTGCACAGGTGCTGGTTGAGGCCGACTATCGGATGAAGCTGATCGGTATCGGCCTCGAGCGCCCGGCGGTCAAGTTCAAGAACTACGTCGAACGGGCCAACGTACGGTCCATGCAGCGAAATGCATTGGAACGCTGGTATTTCACTCCGGATTACAAGTGCCTGCGAGTCTCGTCAGACAACCTGGCGTTACAGATGAACGGTTGGGGTGTTCGATTGGTCAGTGAAGCGGAATTGGTGCAGGAGGGCGGTATTCGCGTGCAGGGTGCGACACTGAATAAGGCGAGCCAGGCCTACTGCAAGGCTTTCACCGACAAGTATCCACAGATGGCGGATCTGGTCCCCGTGTATGCTCAGCTTCGCAACCTGATCGACCTATCGGTCGTCGCTGCGTTTATTCAGGACAAGGACTATTACGGCCAGGCCGATTGGGACCTTGGAGTATTTGCCGACGAATCGAGGTTACCCGTCGAAACGTATAGCACTCCTCAAAAGGTCGAGTCCGCCGTCAACGTGGTGTGGAAGGGTAACACGCTGGTCACACCCATTGGTGGTGGCGTCCACGTCGAGCCAACGCTGGCTCTGAAGAGCGAAAATCTTCTGCCGGATGCCGAGGGCAAGGTCAAGGCGGCCCGTCGTCAGACAACGTTGAAGAATCTGCCCCCCGGACAGTGGTGGTGGGATTGATCGCATTCTTCGCGCCGTAGCATGCCGGCCGATCCGGGCTTCGTGACCGCTTGACCAACCGATGTTTCTTGTGTGGTTGGCAAGCGGAGCGCCAGCGGTCCAACGTAGCCGTTCACGGCCAAAGGCCGTGAACCGGCACGTTCTGATCATTGTCCAACGTGATCTTCCATTGATAAACGGCATATTTGGGAGTGAAAACGGTGCGCCCTGATTCGGGCCGCCCCGTTGGGGCTTTTGGGCTTTGGCGGGCCCCATACCCAGGGTTGCGCGACGTTCGCCCTGCTCACGTCGCTCCACCCCGGGCTGACATGGGACCGTGCCGTTGGCACTGAAGAACAGCCGGCAATTCTACTATCGCCCATTACAGGGCGATGCGCTCGTAGACAACGGCAACCAGGGCGCGCCTGCCGCATGGCATCATTCCACGTATCCCCGTTGTATCCGTTCTCGGCCTTCGGTCGTGAACGGATACGGTCCAACGAGCCATTCGGCCGACCGCCTACAGCCAGTGACTCGTGGCGCACTTGCTTCGGTCATCGATCAACCAGAACGACGCGCAGGTCACACACGTTCGTGTGAGTCGGTCCGGTTCGAATCAAACCGTCCACCGAATCGAAGAACGAATAGGCGTCGTTTCGTTGCAGGTATTCGGCCGGTTGTAGACCGTCACGAACGACCGCCTCAGCGAGCCGGTAATCGGCAACGGCGCCGGCCGCGTCGGTGGGACCATCCTCGCCGTCGGTTCCACCCGAGAGCAACAGACGACCGCCAACGCCAGATGGATGGCCCTTGGATTGACTCAACAGGTAGTTTAGGCCCGCCAGAACCAGCTGTTGGTTACGTCCACCCCGGCCCCTTTGCGCCACGTCGACCAGTTGAACGGTTGGCTCTCCTCCACTGATCAGGCAATTCGGCCCGTCATTGGCGACCATATTGTCGGCCATTTGAGCCAGATGAACTCCGACCTGGTTCACGTCGGATTCGGGCTCGTGAGCGGCCACCATCGCGTGCCTATATCCGCGCCGCAACGACTCGGCGCCGGCCGCGTCAACGGCCACGCTGTTGTTTCCGATCACGCAGTTCGAGATCACGCAATCCGGGTTGACGGGCTTGGGGCTCGTCGTTCGGCCGGTTCGGGCCAGCATCTCAAAGACGTGGGCGCCGACCCCCGCATTTCGCGCATCAAACTGTTCCAGCACGCGCAGCGCGTCGGCCGGACTTGATCGGTCCTCAACGGTCGGGCCCGAAGCGATGACATCGAGCGGATCGCCCAGAACATCCGAAATGATCAATGTCACGAGATGCCCGGCGCGACACTCCCTGGCCAGCCCTCCCCCTTTAACCGCACTCAACTGTTTACGAACCGTGTTCAGCTGCACGATGTTCGCGCCGGCTGCGCTAAGGAGTTGAGTAACCTGCTGCTTGTCCTGCAGAGAGATTCCCTCGGCGGGTGCCGGCAACAGAGCCGATCCGCCGCCGGACAAGAGACAGATGCACAGGTCGTCGGCATGAAGCGATCGGACGATCTCGAGTATCTTCCGCGTGCCCATCACGGCAAGGTCGGTGGGCTCGTTGTGCCCGGCGGGTCGTGCGGCGTGCAGGTGAATGGACGCGAGGGGGCGCAGACAATCGTCCGGAACATTGACCCAGCCAGAGACCTTTTTGCGCCGCAGCAAAGCACTGCCGAGCGCCGCTTCAAGGCCCTCCGCCATGCCGGCTCCCGCTTTGCCGGCTCCAACAACCGCAATTCGACCCACTCGTGTCAGATCGTACTCCTGAACGCCGACTCGGAGTGTTCGGCCTTCGATGGAGACATGCTGCCTGACGAGGCGGTCGCTGGCGACTGCATTTACGCCAGCCCGCCAGATGGCCAGCGCGTCCTTCCGAAGTCGACGGGAACCGGTCATCGAACTGCATCCTTCACGGGAAGATACGGAGCGTTTTGCCCGGGCAACCAAAAGGTATCACGCATCGTGAAATCGAAGAACGTCTTGCCACTGCCCCTCATGTTGAATGGCAACCTGGCTCAACGCATTCGGCCGCTCGGCAACGCAGACAAGACCGAGCAGGAATGATCGGTCACCTATTTGAAAACGGCCGGCAATGCTGGACCAGGGCGAACCCTTGCCACGTGTGCCAGGAAGTGCCGCGTGATTGAAGAATGACTGCGTGAACCCCTGCGTGCTCAGCTGAATCGGCCAGCGATAGATTTTTGGCCGGTGCCGGGCAACGACTTGGGTGAGCCCCGGCACCACGTGCTCGATGACGCCGGGCAGTACGGCCGCCGGCGGCAACTCGCCGGTTCGGCCAACCGGTGCAACGACAATCGCCGCCAACCGCACGGGCGTGCCATAGAACTCGAGACGCGGGCCCTCACTCGGCGGACCAGCCTGGTTGAGGGTACGGACGTCGATGGTCAATTTAGAACTTGGGCGCGTGGTCTGACGCGGTCTTCGACCAAGCCATTTCAACAGGCCGGCCAACAGGAGCAGCACGAGCAGTAGGGATCCTCCGGCCAATAACCAAGGGCCGGGAACTACCATTCCGAACATACTGATCTCCCTCGTCGATGAGCCACGTTGCTACCGAGCCCCGTACGATTGGAGAACGTTGATGGTCACGTGATCGACCCAGGCGTCACCCCATCCGTATAGACCAAAGTCTACGGAAACCTGGCCCGTTTGTGGAGCCGCTCGGAACATACTGAATTCGCGCCAGTGGTCAGATTCGGTGATTCGTAACGCCAGGTCCGGACCGCCGAGCGAATCGGTGATTCGCAAACCGCCGAACGGGCCTTCGACGGACTGGGGCAGATATGCCCAACCGTGAATATGCACGATTCTACCCGCTTCGACGGGCACTGCTGCAGTACGGACACGTACCGGAGACGACTCGGGCGGACGTAGATCGTCGTCCGTGCCAGGAGGTCGCGAGTGCAGATGCAGTGATCGTCGGCCCGAGTGGATTTGGTCCAGGGACAGTTCCACGGCCGTAACGACTCCCGGTCGCGTGGAACAGAGGTTTTCCCAGCCCGACGATTGCAGATGCGAGACGCTCTCAAAATCGCCGGCCGGAAGAACGTTCGGACCCCAGGTCGCACCGCGCAGACGACTGGCCAGAGCATAATGATAGGGCAATGCGAAGAAGCTGGCACACAACGGACTCGCCGTCGCATCGGCAAAGACGGCCGTTGACCGGCTCAGATCCGACTGCCGAACATGAGCCAATTCAGACAGTCCGCGCCGCAGGAATTCGAACGAGCGCTCGTGTCCTCCTCCTTCGACCAATTGCTCAAAATGCTGCAGCTCATCCCTCGCCCGCTTGAGCGTATCCGCTGCCTCGAGTGCCGCCGGCTGGATTTTCAGAATGCGTTGATGGGTATCGACGACCGACGAGTACATCTGGGCCGCAATCTCGGCGACCGCATCGTCCCGCTGCCGACGCACGGAGTTGATTTGCCGAGCCAGAAAATTCACGACAAGACGATCCTGCGTCAGTACCACCAGGTTCACCTTGCGAACGCGATCCAGGACCACGTGCAACCCAGTTCCTCGGCGTTGTACCACGCGTCTCAATCCACCCGGCTCCACGCGATACACTTCATCCGTTTCCGGCACGCCGAACAAATCAAACGCGAGTGACTCGCGCCTCCCAGTGTGCACGTCCGCGGATCGATCCGCAAATGCCGATTCGGCCGGCGACTGATGTTCCGCTCGAAGAGTAGCCTGGCCGGGAAACGCGATGATCAATCGCGAACGATCGGTCGTCAACATGCTGACCCGAGCGCCCGGGTCGGCCGTATCCACCTCGGCACTGTAGGTCCCGGTGCTTGCCCACGGTTCAATCAACGACATCTGCGTGTTGATCCACTCGAGACTCTTGGCCCGCATCAGCGTCTGGCGATCCGTCTGATCAAGACGGGTCGTGGATCGGAACAGTAGTCCGCGGGCACCCGCGCCGATCGCCTGATACGCGGCCATTCGGATCTGCTCCGGCTCTAAACTCAGATTCGGCACCGCGTCTACCGACAAGGATCGAATCTGCTGCATCACGCGTGGGCTCACCTGCGTCGGGATCGACACCCACACCGGCGTCCCGAGACGCATTCGACCTACGCGGTCCAGCACCCACGACTGGAGTTCCGTAGGGGTGATGGACTGCAATCGATTGGGGGGCTGTACGAACAACGCGTACGACCCATTG
>CAYNDU010000422.1:0-5616 GCA_964395615.1 uncultured Pirellulaceae bacterium
GGAAGACAAAAGTCACCGAGGGTCGAGTCTATTTTGCTTGTACGAAGCTTGAAAAGTACATGCTGGAGGACGGCGAAGGGTGTTTGTTCACGAGCCGCAACGTGCTGCAAGAAACCGACGCTCGCAAGATCGAGTGGAAAGTACTTCCCGATGGTCAACATGGCATTCGGTCCGCTGCTTTCGGGTCCGTCCAAGAGGAACACAACATGGTCCCCTTAGGAAACGGACGACTTTACATGGTCTATCGCACAACAATGGGATATCCGTGCCATACCTACAGTCTCGATCGAGGACACACCTGGGCGAAACCTGTGCCGATGACGGATCGCCCGGGCGGAAAGCAGATCAAAAACCCCCGAGCATGCCCGAAACTCTGGAAGTGCAGCAACGGGAAGTACCTTTTCTGGTTCCATAATCACGGCGGTCATTCCTACAAGCAACGAAACCCCGTCTGGATCTGTGGCGGTACATTCAAGAACGGCGCCATGCACTGGTCGCAACCGGAGATCCTGCTCTACGACGACGATCCAAAGATCGGCATGAGCTATCCTGACCTGGTTGAACAAGATGGTCAGTATTGGATGACCGAGACACAGAAGTCTGTCGCTCGAATCCACAAGATCGATTCCTCGCTACTTGACGGACTCTGGAGCCAGGAGACTCGCCGCGTGGTTACCAACAAAGGGCTGCTGGTAACCGGTTCCGCCGGTCCCGTGCCCCTGGCCAAATCGATCGATCTACGTCGGACGGGCGGGATCTCAATCGAATGTTGGGTCAACCTGGCCGGTGCCGTCCAACCGAACACCTTGGTGGATAACCGGAACGAAGCAGGGTGCGGGTTCACACTTTCAGCGACCGAATCGGGAGCGGTACGAATGGACGTCTCAGACGGCGCCTCGCTGGCGACCTGGGAATCGGACGCGGGTGCATTGAGTACA
This sequence comes from uncultured Pirellulaceae bacterium, assembly GCA_964395615.1. Lineage (GTDB taxonomy): Bacteria > Planctomycetota > Planctomycetia > Pirellulales > Pirellulaceae > CAYNDU01. The sequence continues at coordinate 939 of CAYNDU010000422.1, forward strand.
AAGGGGCGCCACCACATTGTGGCCATCGTCGACAACGGGCCGCGCATCATGTCGTTTGTCGTCGACGGCCGATTGTGTGACGGGAGCCGACTTCGACCGCAGGGTTGGGGACGATACGCTCGTCCATTGGGTGATATCGCCGGGTCTCACACCGTTCGGTTGGATCCGTCGGTCGCGAAACTGCGAGTCTACAATCGCTACTTGCGGACTTCGGAGGCCATCTCCAACTTCCTGTCTGAGAAGTAGGCAACGCGGCGCGGAACAGAACATGACCCGGCGAATGATGGCCGGGAGGCCGAGCGCTATTCTGCTCGGTCCATTCGCGAAGGGGTCTCCCACATATCAGCGTTCGGGCCGACAAGCTGCTTGATTTTCTCGGTGGCTTGAGTCAGCTCGAGCATCACGCGATCATCCAACTCGAACTCGGCCGCTCGAGCATTTTCCGTGGCCTGGGCGGCCGAGCGGGCACCGCAGACGACCGCGGCGACCCCTGGTTGCCGGAGCAACCAGGCCAATGATAGAGAGCCCAACGGCGCGCCGGCCGATTCGGCGATCGTGACCAGGTCGGTCACCGCAGCAAACAGCTCCTCTTCATACCCGGGTTCGCCATGCCGAGACAGGGGTCGCGAGTCACGAAAGAGCCGCGTCCTGGCTCGCCTCTCCGGCACCGCGTCGGCCGACCTGAACTTGCCCGTGAGCAATCCCTGACTGAGCGGGCTGTAGCACAGGATGCCCGTCCCGTGGGCCGTGCAATTCGGAAGAATTTCATATTCGATCGCTCGCCACAACAGGTTGTACGGTACCTGGTTCGTTACGATATCGGCGTGTTGCCTCGCTTCATCCAGATAACTCCGACCGAAGTTGGAGACCCCAATGGCCCGAATCTTCCCCTGCTTCTTCAACGATTCGAGTGCCCGCATTGTCGGTTCCAGCGGCAGACTCCCATTCGGCCAGTGAATCTGGTACAGATCGATGTGATCCGTCTTCAATCTGCGCAGACTCTCTTCGCAGCATTGAATGACCCGTTCAGAATCCAGGTCTGCCGGCCCAATCTTGGTGGCAATCACCACCTCGTCCCGGTGGCTTCCCAACGCTTCACTGAGCAGTTCTTCCGACTCGCCGTCACCGTAGGCCGGTGCCGTATCAAAAAAGTTGATTCCCGACTCAAAGGACGCCCGAATGGCCGCCAGCGAGTCAGGGCGAGTCTGTTGTTCCCAGAACCGATCCTTGGTGCTGATTGACCAACACCCCATACAGACCACGGACACCTTCGTCTCCATCTGACCCAGAACACGGTACTTCACGACATTGTCCTTTCGCTCGAATTCATTGTGGTCACTTCAATAGAGTGCATTTTTTCTTACTTTGCCAGAGGTAAACGGTCGCCGGGCCCTGGCGCCGGCCCGACCGATTGGCCAACTCCTGTGTCAAGAGCGGGTACTCCGCAACGACACTGAACATGCGACCGAGGAACGCACGACGGACCAAGAACGCCGCGATTGCGGGGACGCCATCCGAGACTTCGGCGCGAATCGATTCGAAAGACGGGCTCCGCAATAGACGGCGCTTGCCAAGAGGCGACGCGGAACAACCTGTCGCTCGACATGCGGCATACAGCAACGGTACAATGAGGCCCGAATTCCAACGAATACGTCAACAGACGAACACGGTGTCCGGCGCGGTGAGTGTGTGGTCGAACGGTTTGATGCGAGGATTCTCGTGACGTCTTTATTAACTCGCGTACTCCGTTTACTCGGACCGGGCATCGTCACTGCGTGCGTTGTGATCGGACCGGGCAGCATATTGACCAGTTCCAAGGTAGGGGCTCAGGACGGTTATTCGAAGATCTGGGTCGTGATTCTGGCCGTCTTCTTCATGATGACCTACACGACATTGGCCACCAGGCTGGGTGTCGTAACGCGGCAATCGGCCGGTGATCTTGTGAGACGCCATGCGGGTCGGCCACTGGCCGTGCTGATCGGGGTCGCGGTCTTCTTTATTTCCGCTGCGTACCAGTTTGGAAACAACTTGGGTGTCCATTCGGCCCTTTCCACCTATGTGCAATTCGACTATTGGATTGTCCTGTTCAACATCCTGGCGATTACGTTTCTGTTCGCATTCCGTGACCTCTACCGAATCGTCGAGAAACTGATGGGCTGCTTCGTGGGCCTGATGCTCGTTTCGTTCGCCACGAACTTGTGGTTTGCCAGGCCGAATATTTCCGAACTGGTTGTTGGTATTTCACCGTTAAGCGGCACCACGACACTGGGTCTGCCGCTCCTTGGCCTGTTCGGGACAACGTTTGTGATCACGGCCGCCTATTATCAATCCTATCTGGCACGGTTTCGAGGCTGGACACGAGACGACCTTGCTGCCGGGCTCGTCGATACTCGAATCAGCTCCGCCATCATGCTGCTGATCACGGTGATGATCATGGCGACAGCGGCGGCCGTTTTACGTGGGCAGGAGCTGGCGAGTGTCAGCGACGTCGCCGTTCAGTTGCAGCCGCTTTTTGGAGAAAAAGGTCGGGCCATCTTTTGCCTCGGCCTGTTTTCCGCCGCGTTCTCGTCCTTCATCGTGAACTCCATGATCGGAGGATTCATCCTGGCCGACGCCTTGAATCTGGGCGATACTCCTGCTCAACGCGGCCCGAGAATACTCAGCACGGCGGTGCTGGTCATCGGTATGATGGTCGCACTCTACGTGATCAAGACCGGTGCGAAGCCGGTTGGGGCCATTGTCGCTGCCCAGGCCGTCACCGTTATTGCAGCGCCACTGATGGCTGCAACGCTACTTTGGCTGACGAATGTTCGCGCCGTGATGGGCGAATATCGCAATGGCCCGTTGCTGAACCTGGCCGCCGGGGCCGGGTTGGTATTGTCCCTGTTGATGGCGTGGTATACGGCGACCGAGAAAGTCTGGCCGGCGATCCAAAATGCCCTGCGATAAGAGCTCGCTTGGGGAAGGGGATAAATCAATGAACGGTACACTCCCGACCGAATGGCGACCCGATCTGCGCATCCCTTGGTTCCCGCTTCTCCTTGTCGGTCTGCTGGCACTCGTTCCGGCGGGTCGGTGTGCGGTCGCCCAGTCTAACGGTCTACCACCTGCTAATCTGCGTCATGCCTTTCGGATTCCCGAGGATCAACGAGCCGCGGAAGCACATGGTCGCTCGCCCCTCGGTCTGGCCGACGGAACGCGGGTGAAGACGGCGGCACAGTGGCGGGCGGCGCGAGAGACGATTCGAGAACAATGGCACGCGATGATGGGACCCTGGCCGCCGCTGATCACGGAGCCGCGAGTAACGCTTGGCCGGGTCATGCGGCGCGACACGATCACCCAGCAACAGGTCCGACTGCAGATCGGACTGGGTAGTCAGTGGGTTGATGGGTTTCTGCTTATCCCCGCCGGAGTCGGCCCGTTCCCAGCCGTGCTCGTGTTGTACTATGATGCGCAAACCGGCGTGGGACTCGGCACACCCCTCCGCGACTTCGGATGGCAACTCGCTCGCCGGGGGTTCGTTACGCTGTCGATCGGCAAGCCGAACACGGGCGTGAATCTCGAAGACCCGGCAAAGATCCCGGGCAAGCGAGCTCCCTACTTTGGTCCGCCGGGTGAACCGGTTCGCGTGCAACCACTTTCCGCGCTGGCCTACGCGGCTGCGAACGCCCACACCGTTCTTGCTCACCGCCCCGACGTAGACGCGAGCCGAATCGGCGTGATCGGACATTCGTTCGGCGGCAAGTGGGCCCTGTTTGCCTCCTGTCTATACGATCGATTCGCGTGTGCCGTCTGGTCCGACCCCGGGATCGTCTTTGACGAACGCGATCGCCGAAAGGAGAATCCCGGTGGCAGTGTCAATTACTGGGACACATGGTACCTGGGGTTTGAACTTGGGAGAAAGGCCGAGCCGGCCACCCGGTACCAGTTCCGGAAGCTCCCGGGCGAGGGCGAGCCGCGCACCGGGTCGTACCGGCAATTGGTGGCCGGCGGCCACGACCTGTACGAGTTACATGCCCTGATGGCCCCGCGGCCGTTCCTGGTTTCCGGTGGAACGGCCGATCGGCCCGAACGATGGCAAGCGTTGAACCACTCGGTCGCCGTTAACCGGCTGCTGGGCCATTCGCATCGCGTCGCCCTCACATCCCGTCCGACGCATGCGCCGACCGCGCAATCCAACGGGCAGATCTACGACTTCTTTCAATGGTGGCTTCAGAATCGCACCCATCACACACCGAATGCCGAGGAGACGAAATGATGCGTCACTCCACTCTTCTTCTGAGCGTTCTTCTGTCGTTCATTGTGTGTGGCTCAACGCCCGCAATCACTCGCGCCTTGGATCCCAACGGATTTCAACTCGTCAAGAAACCGCTCGACGAGTCTCCCGAGTTACGCGCTCGCGAACAACCGACGATCCCCGCCGAGTATAAGGAACTACCCTTCCAAGAAACGGTCGCTGAACCGACCCTTACGGACCAGGAACGAGCACTCGGTTATCTGCTTTTCCATCGGAGCATCGTCGACCCGGTCTATCCGAATACGATTCCGGGAGATCATGAGCGGCTCGAGCCGCTCAGTGCGTTCGCCGCGCGCGGCGAGGACGGGCCGCTGACGTTCAGCATCTATCCCACTCCCCCGCTGCAAAACCTGGAGGCTCGGGGGTCCGACTATGTTTTTG
>CAYNDU010000423.1:0-5613 GCA_964395615.1 uncultured Pirellulaceae bacterium
TCCGCGACGCTCCCAGAGGCGCGCAGCGCGCTATGGAGTCGACCGTCGACGCTCACAACCGTGTAGCCTCGAAAGTTGCCTTCCACATCGCGGCTCGGATCCATGAGTCGCGTCAGCAGTTCACGCTTCGGATGGACCGACATGCCCGTCAGATCGGGTCCGATCCGAGTCCCTTCCGAACCGTGAATGTGACACTTGCTGCACTCGCGTTTAAACACGTCCCGCCCTGCGGTCGCGTCGCCCGAAACGTCCACGACCGGCAGTAGTTGTTCGAGCACCTTCTGTCGATCCGGATTCGGCAACCCGCCGCCTCCGGCCAGAAGCTGCCGAGCGGTTCCGGCAATTCGCTTGTCAGGGTGAGCCATTAACGCCTGTTTTTGATCCAGTCTGAGTTCCGAAAGACCCAGCTGATTCGACTCCAAAGCCTCCAGAAGCGTCTCGGTCCATTCGACACGACTCAACATCACCCGTACGGCCGCGGATCGGGCCGCCGGCGTCAGTTGGTCGGTTGCCTTAACGAGAATCGACCCCACTTCCCGGCATCGACTCGTTCCGACGGCACTAATGATTCCCTCGGTGAGCGCTGGGGACATGCGCGGCGACACCCGCTCCAACAACTGTTCGACAACCCCAGCGGCGTTCGGCTGGAATTCAATCAGCCGGGTGGCTGCAGCGCTGCGCGCAGCATCCGTCATTTCCGCCTTATCCAGATCGGAAAGCAGCAGGCTCACGATTTCCTTTTCGAACTTCTTTAGCGCAGTCGTACCCCAGGTCGCGGCCAGTCGAACCAACTGCCCCTTGCTGTTGCCGGCAAGCCGCTCCAACAAAAGAACCAGCGCGCGTTCATCGTCCCTCGTCAGCGTGATCTTCCGGGACTTGGGCCATCCGGCGGACAAACCTCGAACGACGGCCTCCGACAACTGAACATCGGCCGTCGGCAGCACTGCGATCAACGAACGGACCGACTCCGCCGATCCGCCTCGCGCACCGTGTTCGGCGACTCGGCTCACGACGGTCAGCAGCTGATCTGACCGAGGAAGGCCTGCGCCACCCGCCAGCGCGGGCAAGAAATAGCGGTCATGGGTGGCGGCGGCCGAGGTGGCTCCGTCGCGCAACCACCGGTCATTCGTGTTCTCTGTGCTCTGAAGAAACTCGACCAATGCCAGCCCTGCAGAGTTCGACGGGGGCATGTCTGACAGAGCCAGGACTGCTGCCAGGCGGACTTGTGCATCCGCGTCGCTCAACACTCCGGAGTCGAGCAGCGCCTGCGAGCCGCGATGATCGCGAGGCAAGACCTGGACCGAATTCCTTCGAACACCTGCCGAAGGGTGAGCGAGCGAGCGAACGACCGCGCGAAAGGCATCGGCATTTGAGTCGGAACTCTCAAGAACGCCCAAACCGTGGATCGTCCACAATGCATGGATGGCTCCCACATTAAGCCCCACGCGATCGACGTCCTGATTTCCGACCAGTAGAAGAAGGGACGGTATCACATCAAGGTCGCCACGCTCGACCAGCAGGCGTTGAGCATGCTTGCGCCACAACATGGTCGGGTGCGTGAGCGTCGCCACCAGTTGTTCCGGTGACGCGCGGGACAGATCCAGTTTCTTGCCGGTCCTGCTTTCGTGGCTGCCGTAGACGACGCGATAGATGCGCCCGTGCCGCTTGTCCCGGAGATCCGACTCGTACGCGTTTCCGCGCCCCGTTTTGAAACCGGCGGGTGTCGGATTGTGCTGTACGATGTAGTTGTACCAGTCGAGCACCCAGACGTTTCCATCTGGACCAACTTCAGCCATGATCGGCGCCGTCCACTCATCATCACTTGCCAGTAAGTTCATCGGACTAGACGAGTGAAAATCGGCTCCATCGCGTTTGAGCAGAAACGTGCCGACCAGTTTGCCGGTCGGCCCACACACGAACGCGGTACGATTCCAAAACTGAGGGGGGTATTGTCGAGCAGTGTAGATCGCGTGCCCCGCGCCGGCCGTGTACCCTCCGTGATGATCGACCTGGCGGATCTTGTCCGTGATGGGTTGGAACATATGGGTGTCGGCCATGGGCCCCAGCTCGCTCACGCTCCAGCCCCGCACGCGCTCATAGTACCGGTTGGCGATCGGCATGTAGACGCTCGGATTCCGATTGGCCGTGCTCCCAAAGACCAGGCCCTCCTCACTGATCCCCAACCCCCAGGTGTTGTTATTGGTCGATCGCAGATACTCAAGCTGCTTCGAATCGGGCCGAAACCGGAAGAACCCCATTCGAAAAACGGTTGGATATTTCTGACCGCCGATAACAGGCTGGGAACGATTGTAACCCTGCATCGCCCAAATCCAGTTGTCCAAACCGTATTGAAAGTTGCTGACGCCGCCATGGGTATCACCCATTGCCCAGCCGCGTATCAACGTAAGGCGTTCGTCCGCCTTATCGTCTTTGTCCGTGTCACGCAAGAACAGCGTCTCCGTACCGTTTTGAACGATGATGCCGTCTCGGTAGAACGTGATGGACGTCGGGATACTCAACCCGTCTGCGAAGACTGTAAACCGATCGGCTCGACCGTCTCCATCCGTGTCCTCACAAATCTTGATACGATCACGACCTCGATTGTCGGGTTGCAATGAGTTGGGATAATCCAGCGTTTCGGCACACCACAATCGGCCCTTCTCGTCCCACGCCATGCAGATCGGCTTTACGATGTCGGGCTCGGCGGCAAACAGTTCTGCATGAAAACCAACCGGCGTTACGATATGCTTGATCGATTCCTCGGCCGGAAGGGGCAATTGCATCTGCCACGGACGGCCTTCTTCGGCTGCCCGCGGTCCGCCTGGCGGATAGAATGGCACGCCAGGTGAGTCGACGTACTGGAAAGGCCGGACGTCGGTACTTTTGGCCGTCATCGGTGGAACGCGAAAGCCGTTCGAGTCGACGAACGGCCCCGCCTTTGCCGGGTCATCACCGGCTGCCCATCGAATTCCCCGTTCCACCAGGTTCTGAAAGCCGGCCTCCCCCCACGTCCTCTGATCATGGCCCCATGCCGTGTAGAAGACGCGTCCTCGACCGTGACTTCGAACCCATGTCCATGGTTCATCTCGATCGCCCTCACGGCGCACCTCGAGAACCGTTCGATCGTGCACGTTGTGTCGGTGGTGGACGTACGTCTCATCCCAGCTCGAAAACCCTCCAAATTCCCTCATGATCGGATGCTCGGGAGTCGAGCAGGAGACGTGCACGATACCGGTACCATGCCGTGAGAATTGAGCACCAACGAGCGCGACGTACGCATCGGAATTCAAGAAACAGTACGACGCGCAGTGAAGCGCAATCAGGCCGTGCCCCTCGGCCACGTATTCCAAGAGTGCGCGCTCCTGATCGGTCGTGATCCGCTCGATGTTGGCGTAGATCACGATGCCGGCGTAGGAGTCCAAAACCTTGGCATCGAGGTCACCCATGGCGTCGGAGTATGTCAGCTTGATGCCCCGTTCGGCCAACACCGGGGCCAGTTGAGCGAAACGCTCGGCGGGCTGGTGATGACCGTTGTCACCCAGGAACAGGACGGAGAGTTTGTTCGCTGGAGCAGTGTTGGCGCACACGGCACAGAGAAGGGCGACAACAAACGTCCGGGCGCAGGAGTTCATGAGCATCAATGGTGCTTTCCGGTCGAGTCGACCTGTCCACTCGTATCAGGCCAATGTGAAGTCGGGCAATCGCACAATCTCGCCACCCTTGATGGCCGAATCATGAGCACAGATCCCGACACAGGTCCAATTCGCGCTCCGCACGGCATTGGGCCACGGGTCGCGATCGTCGAGCACGGCGCTGACGAATTCGTTGACCAGGTGCGGATGCGATCCCCCATGCCCGCCCCCTTGGATGAAGGACAGGTGTTCCGCGTCATGGATTTCCTGCGGCATTGTGAATCTGCGGATCGACTCAGGCAGAAGCTGAGCGAAGTCGGGCACATCAACTTTCTCCGGAATCTCCGGTTCCGGCTTCTTCGCCGTGTGAATCACATGCGGTTCGTTTTCGACCAGCGTCCATTCGAAACTCCTCTTGGTTCCGTATACATCGAAGCTCTCGCGGTATTGCCTCGCGACATCGTAAAGGAAACGCCAGATGTGAGCCGTGATATCACTGTCCTTCACTTTTATGTGACAGGTTTCGACGGCAAAACGATTGCCCGATTTTTCCGCAATGTCGTCGCGCACACGGCCCGATCCGAAACAACTGACGTATTCCGCCACACCATTTACCAGGCCCAGGCAGGGGCTGACGACGTGTGTCGCATAGTGCATGGGAATCATTCGTTCCCAGTAGTCGGGCCAGCCGTCCATATCCTGCGGATGCGACGCGGCCAGATGTTGTAATTCGCCCAACTCACCCCTCTCGTACATCTCCTTAATGAAAAGGAACTCCCGACTGTAAACAACCGTTTCGGCCATCATGTACTTTAGTCCGGTCTGCTGCACTTTCTCGACGATCTGACGGCATTCGTCGATGGTCGTGGCCATCGGGACCGTGCACATCACGTGCTTGCCGGCGTCCAACGCCTTGAGCGACATCCAGGCATGGTCCGGTATGGGACTGTTGATGTGGACGTAGTCGACCTCCGGGTCGGCGAGTACGTCGTCATAATTCGTGTACCGTCGCTCGATTCCAAAAAGATCACCGGCCTTGTTCAATTCCGCTTCGTTTCGGCGGCAAATCGCATGGACGTTGGCAGTTTCCAAAGCCTGGTAGATAGGAATAAACTCAGCACCAAAACCCAGACCGATCATGGCCACATTCACCGGCTTACTCATTCGATTTCCCTTTCCACAGAGGAACGTACGTACGTGTCGCCGCGTACCGGCATCTTCGAGATGCCAATTATCACCAATTCTCGGCCCCTGTCCATCAGCAGATCAAAAAACGTGGAACTTCACGGCCGAAGTCCCATCCCGTGTGAACAAAGAAAAAAGGATGCAAGACTCAGGGCGCGAAACAGGGCAGGGCGGAGCCTGCGCGATCGAGTCGGACTGCGGCCAGCCATTCTCCGAGTGCGAACGGCATGTTCGCCAACGATGGGGCGACCACCGTGCGCGCCGGCACCGTCGTCTGACGACCTTCGCCATCCGCGTGCGAACAGATCTTGCGAGGACCCGTTCTTCCACACGGGCCGAGTCGATTGGTGTATGATAATTGAACGGTTTGGTCGATAGTCCCAGGTTTTCCTCGGAGATCTCACGATAATGCAACGATCCACGACGACCATGATCCTCTGCGGGCTGGTTCTCATTGCCTGGACCGCGGCTCTGACGGCGGACGAATTGAAGGTGCATACGTTTGCACGCCATCAGCTGACCGACACCTACTTTTCCGAGGGAGCCAATGCAGGGGATTTAAACGGCGATCACGTTCCGGACGTGGTCTACGGACCCTATTGGTACGCTGGTCCCGACTACCGAGCGCGTCATGAAATCTACAAGCCCGTACCGCAGAATACGGCAGCCTACGCCGACAACTTTTTTTCATGGATATATGACTTCAACGCGGACGGCTGGAATGACGTTCTGGTAGCCGGACTCCCCCGCACGCCTGACTACGGTTCAGATGATCCCGGGCAGCGCGAGTTGCGGT
>CAYNDU010000424.1:0-5611 GCA_964395615.1 uncultured Pirellulaceae bacterium
CGCCTTGTAGAGCTCGCCCGAGCCGTATCGTTCGGCATCGCGCAACGGCGCGTTTGCCCGGCCGGCGGCGCGCCGAATGCTTTCGTCACCCCGTCTGCCTGGCAGACGGTCTGCCGCTTGCCCGTTCGGTCGCCGAAAGTGTGCTACAACTGAACGACTTCGTCCGGGGTGTAGGCGCAGTCGGGCTCCGAGCCGAGCGGGTCGCCGGTAACGGCATAGGCACGAGCTCGGCTGCCACCGCACGGATCGCGATAGCGGCAGACGCCACACTTGCCGTTGAATTGTTCCGGGTCCCGCAATCCGAGAAACGTCGGATGATTCTGATATGCGTCGACGACCGAGTCCTCGGGGAATCGACCGCACTGTAACGGCAGGAAGCCGGCGGGAAAGATCTCGCCGTTATGGCTGACAAACATAACGCCTTTTCCGTCGCCGACACCGAGCGGTGCCCTATGCCCGCTGCCCCTGCCGTCCTGGGCTTTGCCGCCAGCAACTCCACCACCGCGGGCCATGCCGGGAGGCGGGGCAAGCGGATCGCCGCCCTGTTCGAGCACGTATCGGCGGTAGTGCGGTGCCTCGGTCGTCTTCACGCTGTACGGTTTGCTCTGTGCGTGGCGCCAGAGCTGAGCGAACACCGCCTCGACTTCGTCGGCGTCAAGTCGTTGCTCCTCGACGCCGCGACCGACGGGCACCAGGAAGAAGACGCTCCACATGGCGATTCCCTGTTTGGCAAGCAGCTCCGCCAATTCGTCAATCTGGTGGTAATTGCGGCGCGTCACCGTTGTATTGACCTGCACGGCCAGATCCAGTTCGCGAGCGTTCTTCAGCATTTGCAGCGTCCGCTCGAAACTGCCTTCCCAACCTCGAAAGGAATCGTGCGTGGTCGCGTCGGCGCCGTCCAGGCTGATGCCCAGCCGCCGCACGCCCGTATTTCGCGCTCGTTCGAACGCCTCGCGCGTGGCCAGCGGAGTCGCCGATGGCGTAAGAGCAACTTGCAGACCATGCCCAACCGCGTGGGCAATCAACTCGAAGAGATCCGCTCGCTTCAAAGGATCCCCACCGGTCATCACCATGATGGGCGGGCGTGGAAACGAGGCGACCTGATCGATCAATGCCAGCGACTGATCGTGCGTCAGTTCGTCCGGATGAGCGTCCGATTGCGCCGATGCTCGGCAATGTTTGCAAACCAGGTCGCAGGCTTGAGTCACCTCATAGTAGAACATGAGCGGGTTGCGACCGAAGTCGGTCACGGTATACGGCACGTGATTCATGGCATGGTCCCATGCAAGAATGGTGGTCAGTCAAAAACGATTGCAGGTTACATCCGCCAACCAGCTGGCGGCTTTCAACAGGGTCTTCGCGGATTATGCCTCAGGTGTGGTTTCCACCGCTGGTCTTTCGCTCGGTTTCAGAAACTCTACGACACGGCCGGCCGTCGCCTCGCCACTGTGAACGCAAAACGGGATACCGACGCCATGGTGGGCGTTGCCCGTCACAAACAGCCCAGGATGCTTCGCGGCCAGTCCCTTGATCCTCTCGACCCGCTGGCGATGACCGACGTAATATTGTGGCATGGTCTCGGGCAGGCGCGCGATGCGAGACAACAACGGAGAGCCCTCGATACCCATCAACTCAGCCAGTTCTTCCACGGCCACCCCGCGCAACGAATCGTCATCCAATTCAAGAAGCTCCGGCTGGCACGCCCCTCCAATGAAGACACGAATCAAGACGCAATCGTCCGGAGCGCGCCCCGGATACTTCACACTGGAGAAACTGCCCGAGATGATCTTGCGGCGTTCCGCCAACGGCACAACAAATCCAAAACCGTCCATGGCGTGCGCGATCTGATCTCGTCGATAGGCGAGCGATACGATGCAGCAGCCCGAATGGTGGATCCCGGCGAGTTGTTCCGCCAATGTGGCATCGGTTGGACGGAGTAACTCGGCTGCCGCCTTCGCCTGAGTGGCCACGACGACCGCGTCATACGTTTCCTCACTCTGGCCGGCCGACCGTACTTGCCAGCGTCCGTCCTCGGTCGGTCGCAAGCTTTCGATAGCGCGATTCAGCTGAACCGAATCGGACGGCAGGCGTCTTTCCAACGCCTCGAGCAAACTCGAGATACCCCGGCGGGGGGCAACAAACATGCTGTACCGGCCCCCGCTGCTGTTCTTGTCCGCGCCCTTCTGTCGAGCCTGCTTGAGTACGGCACGAATCAAACTTCCATGTGATCGTTCCATTTCCTTAAAACGAGGCATCGTCGATTCGAGGCTCAACTGCATCGGATCGCCCGTGTAAATGCCTCCGATCAGCGGTTGTACCAGTCGATCATAGGTCTGGCGGCCAAAACGGCGAATCACGAATCCGGCAAGACTCTCGTCACCCTCTTCCTTGCGGGCCGGTACAAAATACTCCAGTGCCATGCGCAACTTGCCCCAGGGCCCAAGTATGGGCGTCGACACCACCGGCCAGACCCGGCTCGGCGCCATAATGATGAAGCCCTGAGGGATCTTGTGCAGCCGCCCCTTGCGGACAACGAAGGCTCCGCGGTGATTGGGCCGCGTCTGTTCCAACTGGTCCTCAAAACCAATCCGACGACATAGATCCAACGCCCACGGCACCGTCGTGATGAAATTGTCAGCACCCCACTCGAACAAGAATCCGTCTTGATGGACCGTGTCCAGCACCCCGCCCAGGCGTTTGCCTCGCTCAAGCAGAGTGATCGAAAGATTCGAATCCAGTTCGTGTAGACGATGTGCGGTGGCCAGGCCGGAAATTCCCCCGCCGATCACGGCCACGCGTCGAGCCCGTTGCTGGTCGTTAGTCATGAATAGGATTCCGCCGTCCGTCGTAATGGTTTGTCGTGCAATCGATTCTGCGCCGACCCCCGATTCCCGTCGCTAAACAACGAGGGTCCTCACTCAACCGGGGTACGAACCGATGGCCGGTCCTCCGTCGCAACCTGTTTGCACGAATTCAGTTACGTTATTTTTAGTCGCGAGTCAACTTCCCGGTTCCACCCGAGCTCCCGAGTCCCCCTCGGACGGGCTGACGACCCGTTCCCGGAGACTTGCCGGCCGCTCCACAGCCGGGTCAGACGCCGCTTATTCCAGTCTAGCAGAAAACCCCCCGTTGGCACCCGGCCGCATGTGACTGAGAATGAAAAACAGTACCCCGGCTGACGCGGCGACGCTTGCCGGCCCCGTCAAGGTCTGCCCCGTCAAGGCCAGCCCGGTCAAAGCCGGCGCGGTCAAGGCCGGCGCCAAGTCGGAAGACGCACCTGAGGCCCGACTCCCAAGGGCGCGCGGGTGGATGCTATGAAACACGGGTCTCAAAAACAGGAGGAATCGCCGGATGACGAAATTGACAGGCGACCGCGTATCGACGGCGTTGGGTTCTCTTGCCGCTTGGCTCGTCGCGATCTCCGTTTCGTGCGTGGCAATTCGCGGAGCGAATTCCGAGGAACTTGCGATACGGATCGAGCCGACACCGACGCGTCCGGCCATCTCAAAGTACATCTACGCCCAGTTCATTGAGCATTTGGGGCGCTGCATTTATGGTGGAATCTGGGCAGAGATGCTGGAAGACCGGAAGTTCTACTATGTCGCCGGATCGGAAGACTCGCCATGGACCGTGCTTGGCGAACCTGGCTCGGTAACGATGGACGATCAACGCCCGTTTGTCGGCAAACACACGCCTCGCATCGAAGGAACCGGGAACCAACCGTCCGGAATCGCCCAGTCGAAACTCAGCCTGCGCGCCGAGCACGGCTATGTTGGATCGATCTGGCTGCAGGCCGTATCAGGCCGTCCACACGTCGACGTACAGCTCGACTGGGGAGATGCACCGGAGGATCGGCGAGTCACGCGATTTGACGGACTCGGGAAGGACTTCACCAAATACCCGCTCGTCTTTCCGGGGGTCGCGGACAGCGATCATGCGAGGATTCAGGTCCTGGTATCCGGCCAGGGCGTCTGCCGCGTCGGCACTCTGTCGCTGATGCCCGACGACAACGTCCATGGCATGCGGGCCGACACGTTGGCCTTGCTCAAAGAACTCGACGCACCCATGTACCGCTGGCCGGGTGGAAATTTTGTGAGCGGGTACAATTGGCGCGATGGAATTGGCCCGCGCGACCAGCGGCCGCCACGCAAGAATCCCGCCTGGCTGGGCGTGGAGCACAATGATGTCGGCATCGACGAATTCCTGGCATTTTGTCGCGAGGTAAAGGCGGAGCCACTGATCGTCGTCAATACGGGACTGGGCGATGCCTACTCGGCGGCTCAGGAAGTGGAGTATACGAACGGAGGACCCGACACGATCGGTGGCGCTTGGCGAGTCAAGAACGGACATTCCGAACCGTACGGAGTGAGATGGTGGGGTGTCGGCAATGAGATGTACGGACGTTGGCAACTGGGACACATGCAGCTACGCCACTACACGCTCAAGCACAACGAAGTCGTCGAGGCCATGCGCACCGTCGATCCGGATCTCGAATTGATTGGCGTCGGTGCCCTGAATCATCACGACGCTGGGGACAAGAACGAAAAGCGAGGATGGTCCCAAGCCATGTTGATCGAATGTGGCTCGGCCATGACGTTGCTCTCCGAGCACTTCTATTGCGGCGCCAAAGAAGACCTGGTCGAACACGTCCGGCAGATTCCCGAGAATATTCGATTGAAGGCAGAGGGGCATCGGAAGCTGCGCGAACGGTTCCCGATTCTTCTGAAGAATGACGTCCGGATCGCAATGGATGAGTGGAACTACTGGCATCGACCGTACGTATACGGCGAGCTCGGTTGTATTTATCATTTGCGGGACGCACTCGGCATCGCCGCGGGAATTCACGAGTATGCGCGCAATTCCGACATCATCGGGATGGCCCAATATGCTCAAACAGTGAATGTGATCGGCTGCATCAAGACGACCAAGACCGACGCGGCATTTGCCACAACCGGTCTCGTGTTGAAGCTCTATCGTAAGCGATTCGGCCAACTCCCACTGCAGGTCACGCTCGGCAAACCAGATTCCGTCGTCGACGCGGCCGCCGCCCTCACTTCTGACCGCCACTTGCTGACCGTGGGGGTCGTCAACCCGCAAAATACGGCCCTGACGCTGAACCTGGATTGGCCCGGTGGAAAACTGCGCCGGACGGGCACCGCCTGGACGATTACCGGCACCGACGTGATGCAGTTCAACGCACCGGGCCAACCGCCGGAAATCACAATCGAGTCCCGCCCCGTTCCATCCCCGACCCGGTTACCGGTTCAGCCCTTCAGCGTAACCCTGTTCCAGTTGCCGATTGACGAGATTCCATAGGCGGACGGCAAGTCACACGTCGATCCGAGAAATCGTTCACACCAGTCGAGGACCACGTGTGGTGAAGTTCAAAACACGTGCCAAGCGCCGGGCCGATCGCCTCACCCGGACACCGCAAACAACACGGCGATGCCGTCACCCCGTCGCAGAGCAACCCCGAACGGGGAAAACACGAAAAACGGGTCTGACCCCGCGCCAGCCCCTCCCTCGTTCTATGGTTATTCTCTAGGAACAACCCAGCAATCGAAGCGGGAGCCCTCAACGCCGCTCACTTCTGTCTCCCCTCGCCCCCGCT
>CAYNDU010000425.1:0-5584 GCA_964395615.1 uncultured Pirellulaceae bacterium
ACTGAGGTCACTATGAGGACGTCTATGTGTAGCGACCCGTTCAAAAGCGGTCAATTGACCGGTGTTGCGACCCCGCCTCGTCGGAAACCGGCTCGACAGAGTCGCCCCACCCCCGGCATGTCCGGACCTAGGGGGTCTTTGCGAATGGGAACGACTCGTCGATCTCGGCCGCGGACAGGTCGACCAGGAACGAGCCCAGGCGCTCGACCAGCAGCTCCATCATCTTCCGTCCCTTTTCGGGCGTCGCCGCGTGCGGATAACCGGCTCCAGCATTCGTTGTCAACAGATGCCATGGTCGAGTGATCGAGACCCAGCCCCGATTGACGGCCTCGAACCGCGACTCGGCCGTTCGACCTTCATCAGCGGCCAGTGTACCGTCTTCAGCCTGGTTGACGAATTCCGGAAAGTAGGCCAACGCAAACGATGTCTCCATTTCTCCAGCATGATCATCCGGATACTCAAATATCTCGTCATAGCGGTCCGTAAACGCCTTGTACCAATTGCACATGAACAACTGGGCTTCCGTTCTTCCACTTAACTCGCGCAGCACGACCTTTACTTCATTTCCACCATGACTGTTGAGCAACAAGATCTTGCGGATACCGCCTCGGACCAACGACTCGACCAGGTCCCCGATGACGCGTGTCAACGTCTCCGGGTAGAGGTTCATGGCGAGTGGCATTTGGTGCATGTTTGTCTGAGTACCGTACGGAATCGTCGGTAGCAGAACGACGTTGGCGCCGCGTTGATGAGCCGCCCCGCAGATCTGCTCGCCCACGATATTCGCCTCAAACACATCCGTCGCGTAGGGCAGGTGAAGATTGTGTGGTTCGGTCGCGCCGAGCGGTAGCACGGCGACTTCATATCGATGTTGTTGAGTGAATTCGTAATTGGTTTCGGCAAGTACCCAGGGACGCATCGGTGCCTCGAACGCTGGAGGATTCGGTTGGAAAAAACAGTAGGATATCCGGGCCTCCTGAACGAGGCCCAACGATCAAGTGACGAACGATGGAAGAATCAGTGATCAATGGTGACGTCCGGCAGGCTCCTTTTGAGCGTTTTCAGCCCGTCGGCGGTTACCGCAGTCCGCTCCACGTTGAGTGTCGTGAGTTCCCTCAGTGCCCTGAGAGGCTCAAGGCCCCGATCCGACACTTTGGTTGCAGTGAGCCAGAGCGTCTGCAGGTTCTTGAGCCGAGCAATTCGAGGCATCCCGCCGTCTCCGACGGACGTCTGGGACAGATCCAATTCCTGTAACCGGGAGAACTTCTCAATGGCCTCCAACCCGCGATCGCTGATCGCGGTCGACTCCAGACTTAACTGCTCCAGTCGCGGGGCGGCTGCCAGCGATTGGATGCCTCGATCCGTCACCGACGTAAAGGACAAGTCCAACCACTGCAATTCCGCACAGTCGGCCAGGCCGTCCAATCCCCGATCCGTAACGTCTGTGTGCCCCAAACAGAGGTTGCGACAGCCGGAATCGATGAAAGGAATGTCTTCGTCCGTCACGTTGAGAAAACGAACATAGTCCCGATCAACATGCGCGCATTCCATCCCCGTGAATTCAACCATCGCGCGTTGGTCGGCCTTGCCCTGATACACTTCCGCCAGGTAACGCACAAAGTCGCGAACGCGCCTGCCGTGGTCAGAATCGATAAAATAATGAGCCAGGCCAGCTGACTGACTGTAGAGTCGCCGCAGTTCATCATGGGCCTGCAGGTCGGTCCGCCCCCAACCGACCAGTTCTTCCGTCGGCACGTAGAATCCCTCGTTCAATCGGCGGTATCGCGCAAACTGCAAACGATCGGCATCTGCCCCTCCGGTTGTGACGAAGGGACCGTGTTCGCGAAACGACTCCATGTACAACGCTGCGCCCTCGACCACCCAGAAATTCGAACGCTCACCAACTTTCGGCACCGCCACCCCGCTCTCCTGGAAGAACTGATGACTGGCCTCATGGCTCCAGGCGCTTCTGCGACCGGACGCTGCGGCATAGAAGAAAGCGGTCTTCCTGGCCTGCGAATAATAGCCAACGCTTACTCCAATCTGCGGCTCAAACCGGGAAAGCTGGTCGACGTATTCATCGCGATCCTTAAAAAGCACAACTTGGAATGTCCTGGACGGGCCAAGCGAACTGTCTCGGCCCTCCATTCGAGCGGCCAGTCGACCGGGAACACTCCAGTAGCTAAAGAACAACTGTTGCCACGCAGAGTAAACCCGTTCCAAGTAGTCCGTTGCTTCGAGGCCCCCTTCAACGTCCGCATTCGTAGTGAGTCGAAAATGCTCGCTTTCGACGGTCCAATAGTTCCGCGCGGGCCAGCCGAACAGGGGATGCGCCTGACGTGCCGTCTTCGGCTTGGGCTTGCGAAATCGCTTGCGCCATGTGTCAGTCGACCGATAGTAGCCCAAAACGCGTCGTGCGTCGGCGTGATCCGGATCGTGATACAGCACCTCATGTACCATCTGAAACGCCTCGGGCTCTCGATCCGTACGCGCGAGCTCAACCGCCAGTTCATACAAACGACTCGCATGGTCACGCCGATACTCGACGAACTTCTCGTTCCAGAACCGAACGAGCCGAGGAGCGTCGCCACCCGGTTTCGTCACATCGGTCGCATCGAGCACAAAAAAATAGTGCCGGCGGGGGTCGCGGGGGACGGCCCAACGGCGCGTCCATTTGGCCTGCTGGGAAAGGTCAAGCTGATCACATTTCGCGGCCAACGCCTCGAGTTGCCGCGAGAATAACGCGTCCGCTTCGCTGCGATCCGGGGCCGCGGAACCGCTCGATGCACCCGGCCACACAACCAGCAGCAGCAAAACCAGCACCGTGCCGATCTTCGTCGACGCAACGACCGGTCGCAACCGACGCGTCGGAACACGGACGGCAACCATGGTTGGTGAATCGACCGTGTCAATGAGGACAGGCATGGGCCCACTGGAAGAGAGGGAAACCAAGAAATCCGACGAAGTCGGCCGATCGGTTCCCCAACGAACCGACCGGTAACACCTCATTCCAGTGTACCACCAAAGCCGACTCTTGTCGCAGTACGCGGACGCTCCAACACGTCGAACGGACTCCGCCGTGATACGGCTCGATGATTAACGAAGAGACTGCGCTCCAGCTGTCTACGCCTGACCTTCCTCGAATGCCGAGTCGAATGCCCGGCCACTCTGCGCAAAGTTCATGCGGCGAGTGAATTCGCACGCCTCGCGAGCACCGAATTCACGGTCCATCCCGCAGTCTTCCCATTCGATCGACAACGGCCCTTCGTATCCGATGTCGTTGAGCGCGCGGATAATCTCTTCAAAATTCACTCCGCCGCGGCCCGGGCTTCGGAAGTCCCAGCCTCGCCGGTGATCCCCGAAATTAATGTGGCTGGCCAAAATGCCCGACCGGCCGTTGAGCGTGGTGATCGCGTCCTTGACATGGACGTGGTAAATCCGATCCGGGAACGCGCGAATGAACTCGACGGGATCCACACCCTGCCAGTGCAAATGGCTCGGATCGAAATTGAATCCGAATTCCTCGCGATTGTCCAACGCAGCCAACGCCCGCTCGGCCGTGTAAAGATCAAACGCAATCTCTGTCGGGTGGACCTCCAGGGCGAACTTGACGCCGCATTCCCCAAACACATCGAGGATCGGATTGAACCGCTCGGCCAACAAATCAAAACCGGCCTGGATCATCGATTCCGGTACGGGGGGAAAGGAGTAATTCAAGTGCCAGATGCTGGAGCCTGTGAATCCATTGACAATGCCCACGCCAAACTTCTGGGCCGCGCGCGCCGTGTTCTTCAACTCTTCAATCGCCCGCTGGGTCACACCACTCGGATCGCCGTCGCCCCAGACGTAGGGGGGTAGAATCGCCTGGTGCCGCTCGTCAATCGGGTCTAACACGGCCTGACCGACCAAATGGGCACTGATTGCATGGCATTGCAAGCCCTGGCTCTCGAGCGTTTCGCGTTTCCGGGCACAATAGCTGTCATCGGCCAGTGCCTTGTCGACCTCGAAATGATCACCCCAGCAGGCCAGTTCCATACCGTCATAGCCAAAGTCTTTGGCCTTGATCGCCATATCCGCGAACGACAAATCGGCCCACTGGCCTGTGAATAGGGTAACCGGTCGTGCCATGATGTACTCCTTCTCGGCGTAATGCGAACCGTGGAATGGACTCGAGCGTCAATCGCCGGCAGCCCAAACCACGAAACGATGGATTCGAACAATCTCTGCAACGACAGACTTGTACAGGTCGCCATTTTCGCCTTCCGCACCCGCCTGTGCAACTATCCCAAACCGAGAAATTCCGGGCCCCGGACCCCTGTCGTATCGGAAACCGGAACCTGTTCCGTTCACGTAGTTTGCGCGGCTACGACTGGTTTGCGCGACGCGGTCACGTTGGATACGGGACGAATCGACGTTTGGCTGGCCGGCCCGTCCGGAAGGACCTATAGTGAATTGGGGTCCGCAGCGTTGTGGATCATCTGTTCGGAATGGGTAGCGTGGCTTCCGGGGCCGGCATTGCCGGCTGAGGGTGTAGGGGATGAAGAGGCCAACGAACATCGGTCTGTTTCTACTGGCGATCAGTTTTTCGGCGTCAGCAACGGCAAGTACGGCGCCCTACGTCGCACTGGAGATCGTGTCGGAAGGTCGTCTGGCGACGGGGTACCAGCGCTGGATGAGCTATTTGAAGGACTTCGGTTTCTCGAATATTCGGGTACGTGGTCCTCGGCCCGGTGATCAACCGAAGGTGGAGAATCGCGGAACAGACGAATCTCCTCGTTACTACGTAACGGCACTCCTGACCAGTGACAACCGGTTGGCGCTGCCTGGTCGGCTGGTACGGTACGGGCAACGGGCCGAGTTGAACGATTGGATGCGGCGGCTGCAGGCGGGGGGCGGTCAGAGCGTGACGCAGCCACGTGGCGCGTACGGCATGACGCCTAAACAGTGGCAGAAGCTGAAGGCGAGCCTTTCGAAGACGGTGACGAGCAGTACGAAGGATCGCTCGCTGGGCTCTGTCGTGATCGGGATCGCGACGCTCAGCGGCGTGAAGTTCGAGTTTTCGCCGGGAACGCGTGAAACACTCGACCGAGGCGGAACGGTGCTGGACGAAATGAAAGGAATCGCGGGCGGAACAGCCTTGGCGGCGATCTTGCGGACAGAGGGCCTGGTCCTGGTCCCGCGTGTTGACTCGGCCGAGCGGATCGTGGTGGAAGTCAAGCGAGGCGATCACGCCAAGGAGCATTGGCCAATCGGGATCAAACCGGACAAAAGCCCGGGGCAGCTCGCACCGTCCCTGTTCGTCTTTCTCAATGCCGAGATCAACGACAAGCGGCTGGAGGACGTCATCGACATAATCCAACCTCGCGTCAAGATACCGATTCTGATCGACCACAACGCGCTGGAGCTCGAGCAAATCTCGCTTGACACCATCGTCTCGTATCCGGCCAGGCGCACCTTCTACAAGCGCATTCTGGATGACCTATTGATCAAGTTGAAACTCACGAGCGAGCTGCGAATCGACGAGGCGGAGCGTCCGTTTCTCTGGATCACGACTGCGAGAAAACACTGATTCGCTACGGCATTC
>CAYNDU010000426.1:0-5570 GCA_964395615.1 uncultured Pirellulaceae bacterium
GTTCGGAGCGCGTGCTGTAGACGCGCGCAGGGCACCACAGCGAGCGGAGGGGGGGTGGGGAGCGGCGGCCGGCGGGCGCCCCGCCGCGCAACCCTAGGTGGGTGAAGAGCAACCATCCGAAACCCCGAAGGGGTTGGCCCTAAAACAAAGACAGAACAATGTGTCCCGATCAAGCCGATCTGCTCGGACATCGCGCCCGACCATGGAGTGGCCGCTTGACGCATGACAAAGCCACGAACGGTAATAAAGTTTCGACCCGGCCTGTCCGGATAGAAAACGCTTTGACACACGTTGATTTCGACTTGTTCCCGATTGGGATCAACGGTGCCGAATTGAGCCCAAATCGTCGTATTCTTCTTATCGACTTCAGCCCACCACAGCGATCGGCCCTGCGACAACAAGGCGCGATTCCGAAGCGTGCCGGCATCCTCTGACCGTTGAAAAAGTATTTTCCATCAGACATTTTGAAAACCGGGTATCGGCGCTTATACTCTTGACTGGACGGTGAGGAAACTCTTGCCTTTCCGTGACCAACTACATTCACGCCTCACTTTCGCTGAACTTCGCAGGCCTATCACTCGGGACCTGACAGAGGAAACCGCAAAATGACGACTCGGCGAAGCAACGTTTCTTGTGGGAACGACCTGTTGCTCTTCCTGTTTTTTCTTGGATCGCAGCTGCCGATGGCTCTCGGTTCGGAGGAATCCACTGGTCAGGCAACTGGCCATGAGGCCCGCCGGCCCAATGTTCTGTTTGTGTTCTCCGATATGCAACGAGCCTACTCGATGGGCTGTTACGACGATCCCAACGCGAGGACACCCAACCTGGACGCGATGGCGAGCCAGGGCGTTCGATTCGATACGGCGATCTCGAATACGCCCGTCTGCTGCCCGTACCGGGCATGCCTGATGTCCGGCCAATACGCTCATCGCAATGGCGTCGTCAGCAATCAAGTCGAATTCCGGCCCACGGTGAAGTGCCTGGCAGAGACATTTCGTGACGCCGGCTACGTAACCGGCTACTCGGGCAAGTGGCATATTGTCAGCCCCTCCGAAGCAACCGGCGAGATGCGATACGGTTTCCCCTTGTCGGACGAAGAGTTCGGCAACTACCGAACGGATCGTCAGTCGGCCCGCGTGACTGACGTGGCCCTTCGGTTCATTGGCGAAAAGAGTCGAGGACCGGATCCCTGGTTGCTGATGGTTTCGTGGATCCTTCCCCATGGACCTTACAAAGCTCCGGATGGATACCGTGAACATTTTCCGAACATCATCCTGCCACCGAATGTCCCCGATGGACCGGCGACCGAATTCGCTCGGAAGAATCTGCCGGACTACTACGGAATGATCGAGAGTTTGGACGACGAGTTTCAACGATTACTCGATGCGTTGGAAGAAGCGCATGTAGCCGATGACACGGTCGTTGTATTCACGTCCGACCACGGAGACATGATCGGCTGCCAGGGACTCAAGGCAAAGCGCTGGCCCCACGACCAATCGGCTCGCGTTCCTTTTCTGATTCGATATCCGAGCGCGATCCCGTCCGGCAGAGTCATCGGCGCGCCCTTTGGTGTCACGGACGTCTATCCCACCCTGGCGGGCCTGGCCGGAATTGAAGTTCCGAAGGGATTGGACGGCGAGGACTTCTCCCCATTGCTTCGCGGCGAGGCATCCGAGCCGCCTCGAGACTACGTCTACCTGGAAATGCCCTACGCCTACGTTCCCTGGCCCGGCTGGCGTGCCATCCGAACTCGTCAGTACATGTACGCCAGGACCAGGGAGAAGCCGTGGTTGTTGTTCGACTTGGTCGATGATCCCTGGGAAAGGAAGAACCTTGTTGGTGATCCAGCCCGCCAGTCATTGGTGGAGGCCATGGATACGCGGCTGACATCGATTATGCAGTCTGCCGGCGACTCTTGGGACAAACGGGCCAAAACGGGCGACTTGAAAAACTGGCTGCCAGGTGGCAACAAGCAACGCAATCAGTCCTCACTGAATGCCGATTGGCCGGGCAAAGCGTCGGACGGAACGGTGCCCCCGAAACAACAGAAGCGGCGAGGCGGGAAGCGGAAGAAGCGGGGTGGGAAAGTGTAGCCGCTTCATGGTCCGACTGCCTGGGATTCAGTCTGACCCGCTTGTGCAACGGGGTACAATCACATACTCCAACCCGAGAATCTCGGCGAGTTGAGCGAGCCGATGCGAATTGTGTCCGGTCCCCAACGCGAAGTGATGCGTCGGACCTTCCGCGACCCATTTCTTTAGAAACGTCCGAATATCCGGTCCGAAGAAACCACGCGTGTTCGTGTTTCCGGTTGGGGGGATGGGCCCCTGCACGCTGGCGCCGTCAGCCAGGACGAATTTGAAACGCCCGGCCGCGGTAACCGCTACGCTGAGCAACGTGATGGGACCTTGTCGGATCTTGAACTCCACGCTGGCCCCTGATCCTGGTTTGCCGTGGTACTTGACCAGGCTGCGCAACACCGGTTTTTCTTCCGCGATGCCGATGTGATGTGGGCCATCATGACCGACCAAGACAAAATTCTCGACAAAATCGATCGGATGAAACTCGGCAAAGCTGCCGCCGATATCCAGTCGGTCCATGATCAGCATCGCGATACACGTCTTCAGGTCCGACTCGCCGCACATTGGAAACCCGGCGGCCACCAACAACGAGTTTCCCACGATCAGGTTCGTGACGAGCTCACGTAGCGGGCTTCCTTCCTCTCCTTCGTAATAGTACGCCAGCCCGTGGAGATCATAGGCAGCGACGAATTTGTCCAGCGCCACCGCGGCGCAAGCGGCCGCCTGCAGGTCCTTCTCGGTGAGTCTCGTCGTGATGGGATCCGAAACGGGCTCCGGCGTTTCGAACAGCGCGAGAATGGCGGCTTTCTTGTCCTCGATCTCCTGAGACGTAACCGATCGTGCGCACTCAAGGAGCTCGTGCGCTTCTGTCTGCACGATATGACAACCAAATGCCGCCGTGAGTGCCGCCTGGTCCGTCTGCATATCCAACATATGCTCGATTGGATGACCGAAATGTCCTATGCGCGCACGCTTCAACGCGTGCAGCGCCATCGCCGTTTCGCACCACTGCGTGATCTCTCGTTCGACGACAGGGTCTTCATTCAACGTACCGAGAATGACGGGCGGAACCGGTTTACCCATGCGAATCGCCACGCCCGTGAATTCGGGAACGGCGCACAAATCGTCATTGCAAAGTTGCACGTACGTCGAAGCTCGTGAATAGTCCATCGCTTTCAGCGGTTGCAGGGCGACCAATACGATCGGCACGTTAACTTCGCGAACGATGCACGCAAATGTAGCCGACGTGGCATACGTCAGCATGTCGCAAAAGACGAGATCGAGATCCGCCGCTTTCAGTCGCGGTAGCAGTTCGTACGCGGCCCGAGCGTCATCAACGATCCCAAAGTTCGAGACACTGACTCCCCGCGCCTCAACCGCGTCGACAAACCGGCCCAATTTCGTGGCCAGTTCTTCCCGCAACCCGTCAAACTGCGACCAGTACTTCTGAAAACCGACCCCGAATACGCCGATATGTGCCGCCCGAGGTCTTCTTCGTTCAACGTTTAACATGGTTGTACTTCGAGTAAAATGATCCGATTCGAGTTGCATCGATTAACGCCGGTCCTTCGCAAGAACAGGACGGGTTACCGTTACGGAATGTTACATTCGCTGGGTTTCTCTAATCTTCTGTTCGCCGGGCGCGACCCGACGCACAGGCTGGCCAACGCACCGATAACAAATGTCGGACCGATCGTAAATGCCCCGAACCACCACTTGGGAATATCGGTCAATGCCCAGACGCCCGCCAGGCATGCCGCTCCAGCCGTCAGCCCAACGAATACACCCATCTGATTCGCCCGAGGAACGGACAACCCGAGCAAGTACACCGCCATCAACATTCCCAGGCTCGTCCCCGCAATCGCGGTTATCATCCCGATCACCGTCTCGCCCATCACCGGGACGAAAAAAGCCACTACGATGACCAGTGCACCGAGTGACGCGGTCAGCCCTCGGCTCATGAACATCGAAGGCTGTCTTCCACCCATCCAGTCGAAGACGATGACCGACGACACACCGTTGATGCCACTGTCCATCGTACTCATCGCCGCTGCGAACAACCCAGCGATAATCAAACCAACCAACCCGACCCCGGGAAACTGAGTCGCGACAAAGTACGGCAAGATTTGATCTTCCTTGGCGATTTCCTGCCCGGCTACCGGGAGACCGTCACCGCCCGCCTGTGAGTAAAAGGCGAAAAGTGCCGTGCCGACGATCAGAAACAGCAATCCCAGGACCGTGTTGATCACCGCGCTCAATAATACGACGCCACGGCCGCCCGCCAACGAACCGGAGCAGACGTAGCGCTGGATCATATTCTGCGAAACGGCGTAACCGGGCAGGTACATGAAGAGTCCGAACGCCGCAGCTGTCAACACACTGTTCTTGCCCGTGAAGTTTTCTGCCGCCAGGAGATTCGCGTCGAGATGGAACATCTGAAACTTGTCGTGATCACCGGCAATCTTCCAGAAGGCCCCCCAGCCTCCTTCGATGCGACCGACTGCCAGAAACATCACCAGAATGATCGCTCCACCTAAGACCACAGCCTGCATGACATCCGTCCAGATCACGGCTTTCAACCCGCCTAAGACCGTGTAGAGCGTCGCAAAGACTCCAATCCCGACCAATGTCAGCACGTACTGCGTGTGACTGAGGTCCATCACCGTCTGCAAGGTGAGCGCGATGGCGTAAAGCATCGTTCCCATCCAGCCAATCGCGTAGATCGAGTATAGTACCGACCCGATACGTTGCGTCGGCATTCCGAACCGTTCGCCCAGGTATTCATAGCCGCTGCTCACCTTGAGCCGAACGAACAACGGCACAAAGACGAACCACAGAATGGGCGTGATGACAAACGGTATGAACAGGATCGTCAGGTAGAAACTGAAGTCCTGATACGCGCCCCGCTGAGGCAACCCAAGGAATGATATGGAACTGAAACTCGTGGCAAACATCGAAACGCCGACAACCCACCAGTTCATCCGACGACCACCAACGAAGTACTCTTCGTTATTCTGCTGCCCGCGCGCGCTGAGCAACGCCAGGCCAAACACGGCGACAAGGTAAACCAAGCAGATCGACCAATCGATCACACCCAATTCAGCCATTGCATTAGATTCCCAAGGAGTAAAGAGACCCTGCTCGCGTTACTACGAATCCTCGGACAGATTTTTGATCATCTTCGTCAACAGGTTCACGACGCTGCGGAGTTTTTCTTTCCTTCGATGACGCGATCTGTACTGATGAAAGTTTCCCCTTCCTCTTGCTCCAGCTCCTTGTGGCTTCCTGCTCCTGCTCCTGCTCCTGTCCTGGTGGCTTTGAAGTTCTTGCCCAATGTGCGCGTCTCGCGAAGACTTACGAGAATTGACCTATGTGAAGTGGACGTCCTTCTGTGAGATTGAGGATCGTAATACGCTCTCTCCCACAAAGGGAACGCCCGCATGGATGCTACCGGCGCGACACGATGTTTGGCAAGGCTTTGTCAGCTCA
>CAYNDU010000427.1:0-5567 GCA_964395615.1 uncultured Pirellulaceae bacterium
CCCGCCTTTCAATCCACTGACAAGATAATAAGTGAAAACCCCGGATCGCTTTTCCGGCCATTCGTAGGAAACGCCGTCGATATCGGTTGAGGCGAGTGTAAAGCGGCCTTCGCCCTGGAGCGACGGGCGTATTTTCAACCCGCCGTCGCCGGCCTTGTCCCTGCGCACGCGCGCGGCGTTCGACCGGAGCCGTAGGTTGGGGAAAAGTACGATACTCATGCGGGAGCCGCACATGGCCAGTTCCGATCGATGTTCTTCCTGCGAAAGGAGTAACGGCCCGATCAACAACGGCGTCCAGCATCCGGGACCTGCCGACCGACCGATGTCGCGGTTATTTTGTCTTCGGTGCCCGGGCATGGTCCGGCCATACCTGCGCCTTTTCTTGCTGTGCCACGTCTTGCCGCTCCTCTGGTTGCCGATGACCGGACGAGCCGGGGAGGAACGGGAACGAGCCACGGTTGCTGAACGCGGGGTTCGGTCGTTTGTACCGGCGGACCTGACCGTGCCGGAGGGCTGGGTCGTCGAACTGGCGGCAGGTCCGCCACTTGTGGCACACCCCACCATGGCCTGCTTTGACGACCGAGGAAGGCTGTACGTCTGTCATAGTGCCGGTTTGAATCTGAGCGCCGAGCAACTGGAGCAGCAGCTGCCGAATTCGATCGTGCGGCTGGAAGATACGGACCAGGATGGTCGCTTCGATCGCGCGACAACATTTGCCGACAAGATGACCTTTCCGATGGGAGCGGCCTGGTTCGACGGCGCCTTGTACGTTGCCTCGCCACCCAACATCTGGCGTTTACGCGACACGAATGACGACGGCAAGGCGGACGAACGCAAGGTGCTGGTCAGCCAATTCGGCTACACCGGAAACGCCGCCAGTATTCACGGCTGCTTTCTAGGGCCCGATGGACGCCTTTATTGGTGTGACGGTTACCACGGCCACGAGTTTCGGGATCAAGAAGGAACGGTAACGAGCAAACGAGCGGCTTCGTATATCTTCTCCTGCCAGGTCGACGGGAGCGACGTGCGCATTCACTGTGGCGGCGGCATGGACAACCCGGTGGAAGTCGACTTCATGCCATCGGGCGAGATGTTGGGAACGGTCAATATCCTCTACTCGCGACCTCGAGACGATTGCCTGGTTCACTGGTTGTACGGCGGAGCATACCCGCACCGAGAGAAAGCGCTGAGTGAGCTGAAGGTGACGGGCGACGTGCTTGGTCCAGCGCACCGTTTTGGCCATGTGGCCGTGTCCGGCATGCTCAGATATCGCAATTCGGCCCGGACGCCTGCCTGGCGAGACAACGTATTTGCCACGTTCTTTAACAGCGGCAAGGTCGTTCGAGTTGAGATGCAGCGACAAGCGTCCACGTTCACGGGCACGCAGCGCGAGTTCCTGACAGCCAAGGGTCACGACTTTCATCCCACGGATGTCGTTGAGGACGCGGACGGCAGCCTGCTGATCGTCGACACGGGCGGCTGGTTCTACCGCGGGTGCCCTACGTCCCAATATGCCAAACCGGATGTCCTGGGAGCCATTTACCGGGTTCGATCGACGAGTCATCCTGCCGCCGAGGATCCTCGCGGCCTCGGCATTCCATGGAGGCAACTCGCCCCTGACCAGATTCTGTCGCTCCTGGTCGACGATCGTCCCGCTGTCGCGGATCGTGCCGTGGCCGAGGCTGCTCGACGAGGGGGCACCATGTTGCCGTTGTTGCGTCAAGTCATGGACGCAGGCAGGGGACGTGTTGGAACGGACACACGGTCGCCGGCCGACGGAAACCTGGCAAAACAGTCGCTCTGGGTGCTGACGAGAATGCGCTCGCGCTCGGGCAATGACAAACGTCTTGCCGATGAACTCGTCCGCCAGGCCCTGCGCGACCCTCGCCCGGATGTACGAATCGTCGCCTGTCGCAGTCTGGCCACTTACTCGGACCCTCAGGCGCTGGATCGTCTGGCCGAGAAGCTCGACGACGACCATCCAGCCGTGCGGCGACTAGCGGCGGTCGGTTTGGGGCGTCTAAAGGATGCGAGGGCCGTACCGTTCCTGCTCGAGGCGCTCCGTTGCCCGGCAGATCGAAGTGAAGAACATGCCCTGATATTCGCCCTGATCGAAATCAACACACGGGAACCGATAGCCAAGGGCCTGGCCGACACCCGCGCAGGTGTCCGACGAGCGACGCTGATCGCGCTGGATCAGATGGACTCCGGAGTGCTGACCGGACATCAGGTCGTCCCTCTGCTGGATGATCCCGACCCCGGTTTACGAGCAACGGCTCTGTGGGCCGTTCGACGGCATCCGCAGTGGGCTGCTGATACCGTCCCTTTGTTGCACCGCTGGATGGTCGATTCAGACCGCTGGCGGCAACGCCGGTCGGAAGCGGCCGGATTGATGACCCTCTATCTTGCCGAGCCCAAGGTCGAGACCCTGATCGGCGAACTGCTCCAACGCGAGAAGGAACCGGGATTAACGACGCTCGTCTTGCAGTCGGTTGCCAGAGGGCATGCCGTTCCGCTCCATCCAAGCTGGACCCAGCCGATCAAGGGGCTGCTGCTCGGCGCCGACGCCGACCTTCTCCAATCGGCCATCGCGGCGACGAACGCCATCAATTCAAAGGCTTTCGACCAGACGCTGCAACGGATTGGAAATGACGAACGACAACCGTCCCTGTTACGATTTGCCGCTTTGGAGGCGGTCGCCAAGAAGCGGGGAGCCGTCGACGATGCCCAATTCAACTTGCTGCTTACCATGCTCGAGCAACCGGACGCCGTCACCGAAGTAGACTTTGCCGCCCAGACACTCGGTGCAGCCAACCTGAAACCGGCTCAACTGATCAAGCTGATATCCGTACTGGAGGAGACCGGGCCGATGCAGTTGAGCCAGTTGATCAGACCATTCGAGCGTTGTCGCGATGTGGAAGTTGGGCGTCGTTTTCTCGCGGCGATGGGTCACGCTCGCAGCTTCCACAACCTGGCGATCAACGAATTCTCGGACGTCGTCAAACGCTATCCACCCGACTTGTTGCCTCCCGCCAACCAATTGCTCGATCAACTCAAGCAACGGGATCAGGATAAACTCCAACGGCTTGATCGGCTCGTCGCAGCCCTTGACCGAGGGAACGCCGAGCGCGGCAAGAAGTTGTTTCTCACGGAAAAGGCGAAATGTTCGACCTGTCATCGAGTTGGCCAGGAAGGGGGCAACATCGGGCCCGATCTGACCACCATCGGGGCCAATCGGTCCCGTCGGGATCTGCTCGAATCGATTGTCTTCCCATCATCCACGCTTGTTCGCCAATACGAACCGTTTACGGTCTACACGGTGCAGGGACGCGTTCTGACGGGACTTGTCGCTCGCGAGACCGAAAACGACATCTATTTACAGCAACAGTCGGGCGATCCACTGCGAATACCACGTTCGGATATCGACGAGATCGTGTCGAGCACGGTTTCGCTGATGCCCAATGGACTGGAAGAGGCCTTGAGCGAATCCGAGTTGATCGACGTCGTGGCCTTTCTTGCCACGGCGCGTCCCGATCCTCGAGCGGTATCCCAATCCACGCCGGAGGCGCCTGGGAGGATCAACGCAGCAAAGCGGTAGACTGGGCGGAAGGGCCGGAAGGGTAGGAGGATGAAAAAGGGGCAGGCTTTGGCGGGCGGAAAGTCGATGGGTATGGAACAGGTCAACGTGTCCGATGGGAGGCAGCAAGTCGAGGATACCGGCCGGCAACTTCGTCGGTCCGCCCAGTTTCTGCGCGGCGTAGGGACTCAACGGGCTGAACTCTTGGCGCGGCTGGGATTGCGCACGGCTTCGGACGTGCTGTTCCATTTCCCTCATCGCTACGAAGATCTAACCGAGATTACGCCGGCCGACCAACTCGAAGATCAGCGCATGGTGTCGGTCGTCGCCGAGGTGAAGGAGGTGGAGCTCCGCAAATTGGATCACGGCAGGTCGATCCTCGGCGTGCTCCTGGACGGCGAAAACGTGCCAGTGAGGGCCGTTTGGTTTAACCAGCCTTTTCAGCGGAGCCGCTTCCGGGTGGGACAACGGGTACTCCTGTCGGGCCGACCGAAACGTCGAGGGCTCTGTTGGGAATTCACGCATCCACAATGGCGGGAATTGACGGGCGAAGAACCGCCGGGCCCGGGAGAGCTGACTCCGGTCTACCGTCTGACCGACGGTTTGTCCGCCGGCCGCATGCGCAAGATCGCTGCCGGCGCCGTCGAGCAACTGGTGCCGCTCGTCCCGGAAGTTCTTCCGGAGTCGCTTCGTCGCGATCATCACCTGCAGCCGATCGCCGATGCGTTGAAGGGAATTCATCAACCCCGTGACGCGCAGCAGTTGACTTCGGCACGGCGCCGATTCGTGTTCCAGGAACTCCTGGTGTTACAGTTGGCCCTGGCGTTGAGGCGATTCCAGAGAGCCCGTCAGGCGCAAGCACGCGTCTTGGAAGCGACAACCAAAATTGATGCACGCATCCGTCGCTTGTTTCCCTTTGAACTGACGCGCGACCAGTGCCGGACGATCGACGACATTCGTCACGACATGGCCCAGAAGATTCCGATGAATCGACTGCTCCAAGGCGAAGTCGGTAGCGGGAAGACGGTGGTTGCCGAATATGCCATGTTGTTAGCCGTCGCCCATGGCTGCCAGGCGGTTATGATGGCGCCAACCGAAGTCCTCGCGCGCCAGCATCTGCAAACGCTTTCGGAGGACCTGGCAGAGAGTCGCGTACGTCTTGGATTGCTCACCGGCTCGCTGACAACGGCTCGCCGGAAGGCACTACTCGATGCGGTCGAGGCCGGGGAAATCGATCTGCTTGTGGGAACCCAGGCGCTGCTATTCGATTCGATTCGTTTCCACCGTCTCGGCCTGGTTGTGATCGACGAACAGCACAAGTTCGGCGTCCATCAGCGGGCCGCACTGAAACGGGCGGCCGAGGCACCCCATTATCTGGTCATGACCGCCACTCCGATTCCCCGCACGGTCGCGATGACCCTGTTTGGAGACCTGGATGTTTCGACGATCCGAGAGACGCCGCCCGGCCGGCAAAACGTCCACACCTACCTGGCAAGCCCCTCACAACGCGAACGCTGGTGGCGATTTGTCGGTGAGAAACTCAGGCAAGGGCGACAAGCGTATGTGATCACCCCTCGTGTGCTTGAAGATTCTCGGTGCGACGCGAGCGGCAGAACAGTAGCCAGTGTCGAGCAGGTGTTTGACAAACTGTCCAACGGCCCCTTAGCCGACTTTCGTCTCGACCTGATCCACGGGCGAATGTCAGCGACGGAAAAAGAAGCAGCCATGCAGGCCTTTCGACGCTGCGAGACACACGTACTGGTTGCGACCTCTGTGATAGAAGTCGGAGTCAGCGTTCCCAATGCGACCGTCATGACGATTGAGGCGGCCGAGCGGTTCGGACTGGCCCAGCTACATCAGCTGCGGGGACGAGTGCGACGAGGGAATTACCCGGGCTATGTCTCGTTATTCGCTCAACCAACGACGCCCGAGTCTCAGCGTCGACTGGAAGCGCTCGTCCAATCGACCGACGGATTCGAACTGTCGGAGA
>CAYNDU010000428.1:0-5538 GCA_964395615.1 uncultured Pirellulaceae bacterium
GGGACTTTAGTGTGTGAGCGCCCGCGCCCGACGCCAGCCACGCAGACAGAGAGGGGCGGCTCAGCAACACGAGGGGGGGGGGGGGCGCCCCCGTCTCCTACGGGCAAGGCTGCCCGTAGGTACGGGGGAGCGTGTACCGAGGGTCGGGGGTCGCAATTCTGGGAAAAAATGGCGAAATGGTCCGGGAAATGTGTCCGCCATGGCTGGGCGATGGGAATCAGGGATAGTGAGCCGGGCAACAAGGCCCTGGAAGTTAACTGGTTCAGCAACGAACGCATTTACTACAAACGGGAGAATGATCATGCATCGCAATCGACACCTGATCCTGACCGCTGTTGCCGTCGCCGCGTCGGCCCTATCTGTAACGACCCAAGTTCGGGCCTCCGATCCACCAGCGAAACAGTTCGGGATGGAATATCGAGGGGGCAAGGGTTCGCTAAGCGATCCGATCTGGTTTAGGGGGACGCTCGATAAGTTCGATCAGCGATCCTATAAGTTCAGCAAACGGATCACGTGTATGAAGTTGGGGTACCAGTACATTATCAAGGTCAAATCGTACGACTTCTCCCCTCGGCTGTTTCTGCGGGAATTCGACGAGAAGATCGTCGCTCGAGGGAAAATCGACACGTACGTCGAGACGGTTGACGGAACGGACTGGAAAGTTCACGAGAGTGAATTGCGGTGGACACCTACTCATGACGAGTACATCCTCGACATCAGTCACTATGGCGACGAAACCGAAGGTGACCGGGCATTTTCGCTGTTTGTCTACAAGCTGCCCGTCGGGAGTCCGTGGGGTAGTGGAGCTCCTGACTTCGGGAGCAGTAAGTAAAAGCCAGTGCCGGCTAACGGGTTCGAGCGGTAGAAAGCGACCCCTTTCGGTCGCTTTCTCCTGTTTCTTGACATCAGAAAAAACTCATTTTGCCGCCTTTTGTCTGTCCGGCCCTGCCACTGGACAGGAATCAAGAGATCGGCGAAGTGAATTCAGTTACCACACATTTTGATACAGGGAGATTCGCTATGACCGGTCGCAAGCACCACACCACGGTATCCAGGACCCTCACACTTTCCACATTGGCCATCGCATTTGCCGCACAGAGTGCATCACTTCGAGCAGATGACATCAAGTGGATTCCCGCGTCGCAGGGTTCATCACGGCCCGTATCCGCCAACACGCCCGACGGACGACGGTCGTTCGGGCCGATCAAGAGCCGTCACGGAGAAGGGCTGCCCACCCGGGACACGTTTGGGCCCGGTAGCGGTGGCGCCGCCGGCAAGCCTCGCGGCCGCCGCCCCGACGTACCCGTCAACGCCGGACGCGGGCGCAACGACTCTTCCACCGTCGCCGATGCCTTTATCAACGCCTGGATCAATGTAAATCGAGGCCAATCATCGAGCGGTGGGACGACCACTCCCACGGTTCCGCCGCCGAACACATCGACGGATCCGCGCAATGGTCCGGAGAGTCCCACATCGACGATCCTGTTCCAGGTCCTCAACGATCGCATACGAGCGGACCGTGCCCGAGCGGCCAGGTCGCGCTCGGTGCCGGCCACACCGTCTGCCAGTCCCTGGTCGCCGGCTCCGAAGACCTCGGGAGTTCGGCTCGGAGTTTATGGAGACGTCCTCGGCTCGGGCGGCTTTCGTGTCACCAACGTGGTTCCTGGTGAGCCGGGTTCC
This sequence comes from uncultured Pirellulaceae bacterium, assembly GCA_964395615.1. Taxonomy (GTDB): domain Bacteria; phylum Planctomycetota; class Planctomycetia; order Pirellulales; family Pirellulaceae; genus CAYNDU01. The sequence continues at coordinate 1,681 of CAYNDU010000428.1, forward strand.
AGGCTGGGGCTCGAACCGGGCGATGTTATTCTGCAAGTGAATCGACGGACCGTGAGGTCTGTCGGTGACATCTCACGAGCCATCAACTCACCCTTCGGCGCTCAGCTGCTGATTCGCAACGTTCGCGATGGACGGAATTATCTCATATCATTTAATGCATTCTCGAGTTAGGTTTCTGTCACGCGACAACTCTTTGGTGAGCACGCATTACCATGTCCTCTTTCGACTACCGTCCGATCGACGAGTCGCGCCGCGGCGAATTCGAAGCGGCGTGGCTCAGTGGTCAACCCGACGCAATCGAGGAATGTCTCCCTCAGGCGGACGACGAGACCTACCAGGCGACCCTGGAGGAGTTGGTCTTTATTGACATGGAATTCGCTTGGAAACGGGCCGGCAGTCGTCAGTCGGAAACCGTACGAGAGATGCGGCCGGAAAACGTCGAGAGCTATTTGGCCCGTTTTCCAGAACTCAACGAGCAACCGTCGCTTTGTCGTCTGTTGAGACACGAGTTTCTCGTCCGACGACAGTACGGTGACTCGCCGGCCATTGATGAATACCGGCAACGCTTTGGTACGATGATCGACGACCAGACGTTGACCGATACGCTGTTAAGCGATTTCCCCGAGCCGGATGATGGTGACGGCAGGTCGGCAGTTGTGGGCGAACACCTGGACCGGTACGAACTAGTCGAGGAGCAAGGGGAAGGCTACTTTGGCACGGTTTGGAAGGCCCACGATCCGAAAATGGGCCGAGTTGTTGCCATCAAACAATTAAAGTCGAAGGCGTCGGCGAATCCGGAGCTGGTACGACGGTTTGAGGCGGAAGCTCGGATCGCGGCCCGGCTGGAGCACCCGGGGATCGTTCCCGTGTATGAAACGGGCGGCGCCGAACCGAATCCGCCGTTCTACACGATGCGACTCGTCGATGGCCGAACTTTGGCGGAAATGATCGACGAGCATCATTCGGCGGCCCCCGATTCGCCCGGACGACGTGTTGGCCAGACGAACATGATTCACACGTTCCTCGCGATCTGCCGCACGGTCCAATATGCTCATTCTCAGGACGTCCTGCATCGCGACCTCAAGCCGCACAACGTTATTGTCGGCCAATTCGGCGAGACGATTCTGATCGATTGGGGGTTGGCAAAACGCGGTCGGGGCGACGACCGACCCGTTGTGGTCACTGCCGAGACGGAAGAACCGCCGCAGGACCCGCAGACCACTCGACCAGGAAGTCTGATGGGCACGCCGGCCTATATGTCGCCGGAACAGGCAGGCGGCGACACGGACAGGATTGGTCCTCGTAGCGATATCTATGCGCTCGGCGTGGTCTTATTCCAGATTCTGACCGGCCGGCTCCCTTATGAGGCCGATCATGTCGACCAGATGATGAGACGGATTGGCGAGGGTGGAGCTCCGAGTCCACGAGATATGGACGGGCACATCGGTCGCCAGATCAGCGCCATTTGCAGCAAGGCTATGGCTCATGATTCTCGTGAACGGTACGCGGCCGTCGATGCAATGGTCGACGATCTCGAGCATTACCTGGCTGACGAACCGGTCTCAGCGTATCGAGAGCCTCTCGGTGCCCGTTTGGCCCGCTGGACGCGTCGACATCGCACCCTGATGACCGGATGTGTCACGGCCACTGTCGTGACGCTCGTGGCGATTGCCATCGGGTTGGCGCTCGTCACCAGCGCCTACCGGCGAGAGGCCACCGCTCGTCAAGTTGCGGTCCGCCAGCGTCTTCGTGCGGAAAAGAGCCTGTCGGTCGCCCTTTCTTCGGTTGACACGTTCCTCGTTCGATTTACTACGGATGTCAGGTTGAGGGCCGCGGACATGCAGGAAATGCGGAGCGAGATGCTGAGCGAGGCGGGCACGTTTTACGACCAGCTGGCCGGCCAGGATGCAGATAGTCTCGCGTTGAATCGCCAGAAGATCCACGCCCTCAGGCAGGCCGCTCATGTGCACCAGGAGTTGGGGAAGCATGACAAGGGGGTCGACGACCTGACGTCCGCCTTGGAATGGTCCGGCCGACTTGTGCGACTTCATCCTACCGACCCGTCCGTATCGCTGGATCAGGCCGGCCTGCTTTCGGATCTCGGTAACCTCTACCTCAAGCAGAGTCGGTTGGACCTCGCGGCGACCACGTTGCAACGCGCCATTCAAACGTACGATGGCTTGTCAGGTGCCGAGCAGCGGACGGATGCGACGGAGGGCAGCCTGGTGGCGCGCGGCAATCTGGCCGTCGCGTATGAGAACCAGGGCGAATTCCCCCGTGCGGAACAGGTCTACCGCGAATCGATCGAACACTTCGAGCGATTGGCCAAGCGGTTTCCACGGTCGATCGATGTTCAAAGGTCGCTGGCGAGTTCCCACAATAACCTGTCATCGCTACTCGTTCGATCAAGGTCCAATGACCAACTGCATGAGGCGGCGGAGGAACTCCAAATGGCCTTAAAGTTGATGTCCCTGGTCGAAGCTCGAGAGCCAACGGACATCGATCACCCAGCGCAAATTGCCATGTTGCACAACAATCTTGGTCGAGTCTACCGCCGTATGGCCGTCGAGGATTCGACGATGTGGGATCCGGCCGTGGATGAGTACCAGGAAGCTGCCTTGACCCAGATTGAGCTGGTGGAGCGCCAACCTAAAGTTCCTGAGCATCAACACAAACTGGCGGCTACCTACGGAAACCTCTCGAGCCTTTACTACCTGAGACACGATCTGGATCAGGCCGAGCAGGCGGTTGGCAAGGCCTTGAAGACTCGCTCGACGCCACCCATCGCAAGTTCCATGTTGCCCCTCTACCGTTATGCCCATGCAGGAGACTACTTTACGCTTAGCAATGTCCTGCTTGCGCGCGATAAATTGCCTGCCGCAAAGGACGCATTGGCCCAGGCGGCGGAACGGCTCGAACCGATTGTTCTACAATATCCCCGGAACGTGGCCTACTTGAACCTGATGGCGAAGATCTATCATGGACGGGGGCACGTAGCGCTGATCATGGACCGGGGCGCCGACGCCGTTCAGTGGCTGACCAAATCGATCGGCCTGCTCGAAACGATGCGTGGCGATACGCCCGGGTTTCGTGAGCCGCAGAGTCTTCTCGCAGACGCCTGCGAATTGCGAGCGCAGGCTCGCCTCCTGACCAAGGATCTGGATGGAGCCAATGCGGATTGGAATCGGGCAATCGCCCTGGCGGACCCTGTCCAAACCCCGAGGATCGAATTCGATCAGGCAACGTCACTCATTGACGCTCAGCAATATGAGTCGGCCGAACGAGTGGCGGACGCGATGGCCGATCGAGCGTTGAAGCAAATGGCCGATCAGGCCACACGAGGGTACAATGCCGTTCGCGTTTTCGGCATGTTGCTCAAGTCCGAATCGCAAGTCCCGAGCGGTGAGTCGACGGACGTCGAGCATGTATCGCAGCGTCGCGTTCAGCGCGCCATGTCCGTCCTTGCTGCGCTTGACGCGGTCGGGGCGCTTGCCGACCCGAATATCCGCCGACACCTGATGACGGCATCTGAATTTGAGTCGCTCCGGGAACGCCCTGAGTTCCGCAAGTTTGCGCAGGACCACCTGCGGTAGCAAAAGAGACGGACTCTCCCCGCTCTGCTCGAGCGTTTCCGGTGGTAAACGGTTTGGCACCGCCCACCACGGGCAAGCTGCCCGTGGCAACGAAGGGTACACGCCCCCTCGTACCTACGGGCTGCCTAGCCCGTAGGAGACGGACTCTCCCCGCTTCGCAACAAGAAGGCCCAGGAACCACATGGGCCCCCAAACACGTTCAGAGATCGTAAGAAATCGGAAGCGGAACGGGTTACGGACGTGTTCTACTCGACGGAGCGAGTCC
>CAYNDU010000429.1:0-5513 GCA_964395615.1 uncultured Pirellulaceae bacterium
TCGGCAATTGGTTCGGTGCGTCGATCGTCTCTTCAATTGAATGGTGATGCGAGCGGCATCAGGAGCCGCCAAAGGTGAAGGGCGGCGGCTCTCGGCTCCATCCGCTGCCTCCCGCCGTGTCTCTAGCCCAGGCTGTGATCGACGACCAGCTCGTGGATCATCCGCCGTACGCCTTCTTCGGTGGGCGGAATCTCGGTGAATCCCTCCTTGGTCAACACGATCGACTGAACGCGAAAAACCTTGGTCGGGGACCCTGACAGTCCGCATCGGTCCAAATCAGCCTTGACCCGGTCAAGATCCCACTGCTCGATCAAAAGCCCGGATTCCCGTAACTGCTCGACGCGTCTGGCCACCTCGGCCTCGATCTCCTCGGCGGGCGCACCCTTCATTTGCGATTTGACTTCCTTAGTCACTTCGGCCGGGACCCGGGCCCGCTTTAATCGATGGACCTTTCGGGCCGCGGCCGGGCGTGGGCGATTCGCATTTTCCGTCACCGTCACCAGCACCGGCAACTCTGTCTCCACCATTTCCCAGCCGTAGCCGATGTTCCGTCGAACGCGCAACGTTCGGTCCTGAAGGTCGACCAATTCCTCCAGGTAGGTAATCTGGCTGATGCCCAGTTTCTCGGCACACTGGGGGCCAACCTGAGCCGTGTCACCGTCAATCGCCTGCCGGCCCGCCAGGACGAGATCGAAGTTGCCAATCGCCTCGACCGTCTGGGCCAGAATGTAGCTCGTGGCCAACGTGTCGCTGGCGGCCGCCCGCCGATCGGTCAACAGAAGTGCCCGGTCGGCACCGCGATACAAGCACGCCCGCAACACGTCGGCCGCCTTGGGAGGCCCCATGCTGACGACCGTGACCGTGCCGCCAAAGCGATCTCGCAGCTCCAGGGCCGCCTCCAGTGCGTGGAGGTCCTCCGGATTGAAAATCGCCGGCAAGGCGCCGCGGTTGACCGTCCCATCCGCCTTCATGGCATCGGCCGTCACGTTCCCCGTATCGGGAACCTGCTTCACAAGAACAATACTGTGGTATCCCACCGAACCGGTTCTCCCCGGGGCAAAGAGGCGAAACTTGTCGAAGTACAGCAAACGAGTGATTATCGGGCCTGCCGACGCCAATGGTCAAGGGCACCCCCGACAGCCCATGTCTCAGGGGAGCAGTCAGCGTACGTCCGATTCACCACGATCGGCCGGGCCGGTATAATGCCCTCGAAACCCCGGCCCATCTCGCCCGGCCCGCCGTTTCGATGACGCAGGCGCCCACCTGACCGGCGGTCGCCGCCGCGAAAGATGCCGCGGATGAACGGGTCGTCTTGGCAATCGGTGAGGTCGGATGGTCGCGACCGTCCTTGTGGGTTGGTCGAAAAACCGAGTGCTTCCATCCGTCTCAGACCGACCGACAAAGGAACCCGAAATATGACGGCGCCCGCTGACGCCCCGCAAGATGCCCCCGTCCTGCCTGCATTACCCGACGATGCGATTCGGCGAGCGATGTGGCGGTTCGAACATCGCCCGGAATTGCATGAACTGGTCGAGTCGGCTCGACAGGTCGCCCGGGGCCCGGTCGCCCAACTCGTCGCCAATGGCCAACGATTCACCGCAGCATGGACCGACGAAAAGTCACGCCTGCTCGACCACTTTGACGAAGCGGGCGTCTCCGGCCTGTTCGCCGTTGGTGGCGATTCGGAAGGCGAGAAACGGGGCGACCAGAACCTGGCATTGGCACTGGCCGGATTCGAATTGGCCTGGGTAGACGGCGGCGCCGCCACCTGTCTGGTGGCGTTGGGACTCGCTCTGCAGCCCATCATCGCACTGGGGACCGACGAGCAGCGACGGAAGTACGTTGACGGTAGCGCGCCTCGGGCGGACGCGGCCGCCCCGGTACAACGCGGAGCGTTTTGCCTGACCGAGCCGCTGCCGTACGCCGGTGTCGATACGGGCGTATTGGCCGGCAAGGTTCGTGTGGCCCAATGGGAGCCGGGGCAAGAACCCCGGTTGCGAGTCGAAAAGCGGGGACGTTTTACTAATAACATGGACTTCGCGAATTTCGTGGTCGCCGCGGTCGCGTCAGGCGACGATCGCCTGCAGGGCTCCTGCATGGTCATTCTGGAGCCGGATGACGAAGGCACGTTCGATCGTGGAGAGGTAACGGCCAAGCTCGTCCACCAATTGACGTCCACCCGTGATCCGCGTTTCGACTTGACCATTCCCGCGTCGCGTATTGTCGGAGGCTACGAGGTACGCGATGGTGTCATTGTACCGAACTATAGTCATTCCAAGATCTTGGAGCAGGTCTTCGCCCGCACCCGTGTTCCGGCCGGAGTCATGACGGGCGCGAAGCTGCTATCGGCCGTCGAGCCGGTGATTCGGTACCAACGCGAACGTTTCCGAGGAGGGGAGGGAGCCGAGGGAACCCCACGCCATGACCTGGGCCTGCAAACAAAAGAAGACGCTGTGCAGCGACTCGTCGATATCTGGGCCGCCGGCGAAGCGGCCTGCTCGCTCGGGTTCGCCGCCGCCCGGCACTTTGATGCCTACGCCCAATTGGAACGAAGGAAAGATGCGATCTTTACCGAGGCCGGCTGGCCGCTCGGCCGTTCGGCACATCGGATCCCAAAGGAGGCACAACGCCTGGCCTGCGAACGCCTGACGCTGGCTGCGGCCCCCGATGACGAACGCGATGATCGCCGGCTGGCCGAACTCGACCAGGTCCAAGCGCTCGATTACGTCATCCAGCAATCGGTGGCCAAGGTCCTGTCGCCCGCCACCAAGCTGTGGAACACCGGCCAGGGAGCCGGCATGCTTCGCCAGGCGGTCAGCTTGATGGGCGGCTATGGCATTACCCAGGACTGCCCCGGATTCCTGCCGCAGAAATGGATGGACTCGCAACTCGAAGCAACGTACGAAGGACCGGAATCGGTCCAACGACGCCAGTTGATCGTTACGATGAATAGCCGGCTGTTCCTCGCTCAGTTTCGTAAGTGGGGCGCGGAAATGAGCAGAATCGCCGCTCAACGACCGGGTACCGGAGCCTGCACACTGGCGGCGGCCATGGAATTGTGGCTGTGGACCCTGAACCACCTGCAACATGCGACCGACGCAGATGGACAGCCGTTGTACCGCGACCAGCGGCAAGGGGCGACGTTCCCACTGGCCGACGCACTCTGCTGGCTGCTCGCCTGCTACTTCCAGATCCAAGACGTTGTGCAACTGGACGAGCGGGGAGGGCAGGACCCTCGGCTGGCAACTCGGTTGCCCGGATACATTCAGTTCTTTACCGACTTGTGCCACGTTCAAACCGCGCGAGCAGCCGGCGAAGTGGCCCGCGTTTGTGCCGAACTCGTCTTCGGGTACCAGCGACATCCCAGCTGGGACCCCGGTTGTGGTCAGTGCATCGAGGCCGACGAACTCGACGCGCTCGAGGGCCTGATCCCAGGCATCTCGGTTGGCGTTCGACTGGCCGGCGAAGTCGTCGAACAGGATGGTTCGCATGTACCGAAAGCGGGGCCATGCGTCCGTTTCGCCGGACTCGACGGATTCAACCGGCGCCGAAATAAACTCGACGGCTGCCTGACCGGAGCTCGACTGGCCAAGGATCGGGCGGGCCGAGCCCTGACACACGTCGCGATTCCCGAACAACTCGACTACCCCCGTTCATGAGAGCATTCTTGGCCGCGTTCATGATGTAACCGTGAACGCGCCCGTGAACGGAGTGCTCCCAGTCGTCCGGAAGTCGCTGAACTTTGACATCGACATGGCTTGCGCGTCAATGATGTACGGCGCAACCTTATCGCACGAAGGAGACGAGTCATGAAGGACCGGTCGCACCGTTGTCGTACCTCGCCAAGGCCCGTCCGTTTGACCCGCCACCTCTTGCCGGCCGTTTTCGGCTGTCTGGTCACCGTGTCCTGCAACTTGGCGCAAGGACCGGCTTCCTGGATCGCACGGCTTGAGTCACCACAAGCGACCGTTCGGCGCCAAGCGGCCAGGGCGTTGCGGCAACGGCCCGTCGAACGGGCCGTCCCGGCTCTGATCAAGGCCATCAACGATGCAGACGCAACGGTACGCAGTGCCGTCGCGCGTGCTCTGGGCGCTGCCCGAGATCCACGCGCCGTCGATGCGCTGATCGCGGCGCTGAGCGACACGGATGAAAATGTGCGCTGCTACTCGGCCGCGTCGCTCGGACAGCTGCGAGCTGCCCGGGCGGCCACACCGCTTATCGATGCGCTGGACGATCCCCAATGGGTCGTTCGTGAACAGGCGACCTGGGCGCTCTGCCAAATCGGTTCAGTGGACCTTGTGGAACCGATCGTCGAGCGTATCGGTCGCGAGGACCGTCCCCCCGAACATCTTGTGTGGCTGCTGAAGAACCTCGATCAACCGACCGTCTGCCAAACCTTGGAACGCCAACTCAAACTCCCCGCCGCCAGACAACGTCGAAACGCCATCATGGCACTACACACCGTGGCCGGTTGCGATGCCGTCGAGACCTATCGATCGGCGCTCAACGATTCCGATCCCGGTGTTCGACTGGCGGGACTCGCCGCGCTGGTCGACGTTCACGACCGGGAGGCGTTGAAAGCGATCACGGCCTTGGCTGAGAACGATGCCGAGCCGTCCGTCAGGGCTCGAGCCGAGCAAGCCGTCAAGAAACTCTCGATCAACTCGGCGCTCGTGGGACATTGGTCGTTCGACGGTCCACTCGACCAGCTGGCTCGCGATCAATCGGGTCATGATATCGACGGCACGATACAAGGCTGTCTCCCGGCGCCCGGCCGGATCGGATCGGCCCTTCGGTTTGGGCCTGGGAAATTCATCGAGTTCGGTCGGCCCGGTTCCCTGCCCATGGCGAACTCCGAACTCACGATCTCTGCCTGGATCCAGTCTGAGAGACCAAGAGGCACGGTGATCGCCCGCGGCGGGGCGTTCTGTGGTTTCTCACTCTACCTGTTGGACGGACTTCCCAAGTTCGGCATCCGCCGGGGCCAGGATGAATCGGCCGACCTGGTGGCCGGTCGCGAATCGGCCGTCGGCCGCTGGACCCTGTTAACCGGGGTCGTGCGGCGAGACCGAATCGAATTGTTTCAAGACGGTCGCCTGGTGGGGAGCGCGAAAACGACAGGGCTGATTCCCAGCCAGGCAGGGCAGGGCATGGAAATCGGGTTCGACGTGGCGACAAGCCCGGCAGAAATAACCGACCCGTTCGTGGGTCTGATCGATGACGTCAAGATCTATTCGGAAGCGCTGTCAGCTTCCGAGATTCGCAGCCTGTTTCTGGAGGCCGGAGCGCAGGGTCCCGCTCAGAAATGACTTTCGCGGCCGGCAAAGACAAGGGCAAAGGGAGCAACGATTGTGAACGGGAACACCGAATTCCGCAAACTGGCTGACTCGGATACCAGGAGAAGTCGACATTTTGGCATTGTAAGCCGTGCCGTGCTCATTCTTTTGATGATGGGAATGCCGGCCGTGTCAACGGCCGGCGCCACTGATGACTGGGCAGAGGCGGGCTTGCTC
>CAYNDU010000430.1:0-5507 GCA_964395615.1 uncultured Pirellulaceae bacterium
GATGGGCCCGGCGCTGGCCATCCCCAAGGCCCTGGATCGAGCGGGCATGACGCTGGCGGATGCCGGTCGCGTGGATCTGCACGAGGCCTTCGCGGCGCCGGTGCTGGCCATCGTCAAGATGCTCGCCAGCCGCGCCTTCGCCCAGGCCGGGCTCCGCCCGGCCGAGGCGGGGGGCGAGAGCGAGCCCGCTTGTCTCCACGTGTGTCGGCGCCGCGACCGCCCCTGCTCCAGGCTGCGAGGAAGTAGAGCAAAAGGATCGCGAAGCCGCCGAGACCCACAGCGAAGGCCCCGTTGTCGCGCAGAATATGGCCCAGCTCCTCGGCGGCCGTCCCCCCCCCCAATGAATCCCCCGGCCGCAGCAGCGTGGCAGCCGCAGGAAAGTGATCAGCAGGTGATCCGTCAGACGGTCTCTCATCTTCGGCCGGTTGGCGGGAATCTGGGCCGGCATGTGGGGCTGGTAACGGCGAACGGCTCGCGCTACCCACCAGCTGAGGCGATGACTTGAAGAGCAGATTCAGGCGATCCTGAGCTTTCTCGCGTCGCTCCGTACGAAACTGGCTCAGAGCGTTGTTGATTGTCAACTCCCTGGAGAGACCCGACTTGGTTTGTGTTGCCGTCACCCGCAACGTGCCGTCAAGCGTCAAGTCGAAACGCACCACGATCTTCTGCATGTCCTCTCCACGCTCCAGATCGAGGTTGAATTTTCCAATCGATTGGTTGCGATCGATATCCTCGCTTTCACCCTGTAATACATGAATTTCTGCCATCTCCTGGTTGGCATACATGGTCGAGTAAGCTTGTTCGTATCGGGCGGGAAGTGGCGAGTTTCGGGGAATCATCGGCGAGTATACCAGTCGTTCGTGGTACACGCTTACATCTTCACACACTTCGAGTCCAAGCGTGTGGGTCGTCACGTCTACCAGGACCGGGCCGATCGGCTGACCGCCATGCATGGCGGCCTGCGTCGCCGCGCCGAGTGCGACGGCAAGATCGGGGTCCACCGCCCGGCTCGGTTCCAGTTGAAATTCCTGACGCAGCCGTTGTGCGACGAGCGGGATGCGTGTGGAGCCGCCCACGAGGACGAGATCATCGATTTGATGCGGGGACATATTCAGTTCGCTCAGCGCCGAATCGACCGAGTGAATCGTCCGGTCGACCAGGCAGCTGATCATCTCTTCCAACTCGTCGCGGCTGATCGTCATGCTGAGATTCAGGGAATGTCCGTTCTTTTTTGCGATAAATTCCTCTTCGATCGCGACACTTTCGTCGACGGACAAGGCGCATTTTGCCCGTTCGCAGGCCTGGCGGAGCCGAAAACGAGTGGAGACATTCGCGCGGAGGTCCAGGTCATGCTGTTTGGCGAACGCGTCGGCGACGTAATTCAGCAGCAATTCATCAATGTCGTCACCGCCGAGATGCGTATCTCCCTGGCTGGCGAGCACTTCGACGACTCCGCCTTCCATGCGCACGACGGAGACGTCGAAGGTGCCGCCGCCAAAATCGTAGACGACAAGGTGTTTCAGGTCAGCGGAACCGGCATGATAAACAAGTGTCGATGCGGTTGGTTCGTTGATGATCCGCTCGACGTGTAGGCCGGCCAGTTCGCCCGCCTCCCGCGTCGCTTGCCGTTGATTCTCGTCAAAAAAAGCCGGGACCGTGATCACGGCTCGCGTCACCGGAACACCTAACGCCTGGCCGGCTCGATCAACCAGGCGTCTCAATATCATGGCGCTGATCTCGGGCGGCGTAAACGATTGGTCTCCCAGGGTGATGTTCTCCATGGAGCCCATCTTGCGTTTCACCGAAGCGACCGTCCGTTCCGGAAAGGCGGCGAGTTGATTCCGTGCCACTTGTCCGGTGACCAGTTGGCCCTCATGGTTCAACCCGACGACCGACGCGAGGAGCTCTTCGCCGTTTTCGACGAGCACCTGCGGTTGGCCGTCGATCACCGCGGCGATCACACTATTGGTCGTCCCAAGATCGATTCCCACGATCGGTCCGTCATTTGCGTTACACATTCGCTATTCCCTTTTCGCGTTATCTTGTTCCGACGACCGGTCATTCTACCGAGCCACGTGGACATCGGCATAACGAATCAGTTCCTCTCTCCAGAAATAGGCGGCCGATAATTGCTCGGCGACGTGTCCTGACGGCTGCTGTTCGCAATCGATCGAGGCGATCGCGTGCATGGTTGCTCCGTCAAACGGGCTGCCGAGCGTCTCAAGTCGCTCGATTTCAACGTCGTTCATGATCCGGCGGATCCTGGTGACGACCATCGTCAGGCCTTCCATCGTGGCCTCACTCACCAGGGCCTGTCGATCGACTGCGATCAAGTCAAGGACCGTCCGGAAGAACCGCCGGCAGAACCAGCGTGTCAATAGGAAACGACGACCGAAATCGTTCCGCACCGATTCGGTAAGATGATCGGGTACGGATTCCGCTCGTTGCGAGTTGACGACCGCCTCGACCGCTCGGCTGAGATGCACATCGATTTCAATGATGGCTTCGGCCAGTGCTCGCGCCTTCGCCCAATCGTCGGTTTCCGGTGTCGGCGCGACCAGGCCGGCGACGTTGGTTTCAAGTTCCAGCAGTCGTTCCGTCGCCTGCTGTATTGCGGTGGCCAGCTCGCGATTCTCGCGTGTTTGCGTTCGCCATTCATGCCGCATGGCGGTAAACGACTCGACCACATCGATCAAACCGAATAGAGGTTCCGTCGCTTCAACCTCTTCCGGTGGTCGCTCGTTACGGTGGTCCGATTCGTCCATACGGCCGGTCGGTGGGCCTGTCACATTCGGATTGTCACCCATGGATTCGGGATCAAACAGGTTATGCATTGGTCAGTCTATCTTGGTGGTTCCGTGTCTTCGTCCGTGCTGCTGAATCCTTCATCCCGGTTCCCGAGACTCAATAAGAAATCGACGCTCATCTCAGGGCGCTGTGCTGTTTGCTCGGCAATCACGTCTTCCCAGTCGGGAGGCGTGTCGGATGGCGGCTCGAGCAACCGGTCGGCCAGAACCAACGGATCCTCGGCAATCTGGAATGCCGACTGGATTTCCTGGAATCGATCCGGATCGCGTTCGGGCGGAAACTCCTTGACGAGCGCGAGATACCGGGCACGGATTTCCTCAGGACCCGCGTCGAGGTCCAGGCCGAGTGTCTGGAGCGGGTCAGGAAACGACGTGGATGGTCGATTTGCATTCATGGTCAACCGCCGGTCAAGTGATTCTTCTTTGGTCTGCGTAGAAAAAGCAATAAACGGGTGAGTCGAACCGTCGCGTGAATCGGTGGAACTGAGGCGTCACATAGCCGTTGCCGGATGACGCACAAAACCTGGGCCGTACTTGAGCGACCGCCAACATGGCGGGCGTTGGGAATCAATCGAGCGCCCATGCGGCTTCCTCCTCAACGGCCTTCACGGGACCCGGTCGTTGCGCTTTCCTGGCACGCCGCCCTTCTTGGTTCGTTTGCTTCATAGCACTCTCTGCCGTCACCGTCCGAATTGAATTCGGAGACGTCATCATGATCGATCATGAAGAGGTCTGATTCGTCAAGAAACCGGGAGAACGGGCTGCTCCAGCCGCCAAACGCTGCGGGACGGCCGTCATACGCCGCCAGTGAAGGCCGTTCTTGTTCGTACTTCGAGATCAGTGCACCAAACCAGTACCTATAGTAAGGATCGCTTTCGGTGAAGACGGCCTGTTGCAAGACTTCACGAGATTCATCATGCTTGGCAATTGAGCCATAATACCTGATCCCGAATATCGAGTTGAGGATTGCGGCCGCAACAAACTTGTTGTCGCCACATTTGCCGGCGAGCGCGGCCGGCACCTTCGAATAATTGTCGACGAAGAAGTGTGCATCGGACATCCAGAGCAGAGCGGCCTGATAGTCCCGTTCGCGTAGTTTTTCTTTCAACTCGGTTGGCCTGCGACGTAACCGACTCCACAGCTCCACACCGAATTTCTTGGCGTGCCGGCGCTGCGCAGGGTACGAAAGTCCCATTCTCTGCAAGTCCCAAAAGAAAGCTGCCGCCGATGCCAGCTGATCGGAAGTGTGACTCCGCAAACGGTTTACGGCTTCGTCAATCGGTGGGCGCAACGGTTTGAGTCCACCCGACGGGACGTGCATTCGTTGAGCGGCGCCGAGCATCATGCAAGCGTCGCTCAACGCGTCCCTCTCGCAACGTTTGCTGATCAACTCCGAACGCAGCTGTTCATAGGCAGAGCGATCGCAACGCAATGCGACGGCCGCACGCAGATAGGGAAGCCAGTCATTTGGGAGCCATTCGGGCCATGCGGATTCGGCTTTGTCCAAAGAGTCGCAAGCCTGATGAGCTTGTGATTTTTTTCGGCACAACTGCATGGCTTCAAGGATATGGAGCTTCCACGGCATCGCCCTGACTCGAGGGTCTTCGTGCCGAGAGCTCCGGACCCACTCGACGTGCGGAGCGGCTTCCTTCAAACGATCATTCTCCATCAAGAAGTCGACCAGCCAGAGTCGCGGCTCGACGTCATCCGGCAACGCCTTTGCCCAACCGCTCATCACTCCCGCCAGTTCCTCTTCGAGCAGTTTGTGTTCGGGCTCGCGATGTGACACGGTTCGCATTCGCGACTCGATCCACTCCGCGTACGCTGCATGAGCCTCACCGTTTTCCGGGTATTCGTTGATGGCCCGGATCAGGCAATGATTCAACCTCCGTTTATCCACACGGATTCCGAACATGTGGTTGAACGCTAGAAACGGCGTCGCCATATCAGCGTCCATCATGTCGCGTGCTTCCAGCAAGAAGAGCTGACTCGCCATGGCGCTTCGCAACTTCCTGGAAATCTCGTCGTTCGCCGGCAAGTACGAACCCACATATTGCTCAAGCGCACCGGCAACCCTCGCCTTCGAGTCCTTGAATTGGGAGTAGTATTGAGCAGAAAGGAGTAAGTTCCGTCGATCGTAGCGTGGGCCGCGCGAATCACGCTTCGCCAATTCACAAAGGTTGGTATAGGGGTGAGTGAAAACACGCAGAAGGGTCGCGTGTTGCATTGCCTCTACCAAACGCGGTTCCGAGCTGCAATACGTAACGAAGAACTCTTTGAGGCTCGCCAGCTTGTCAGAACCAAGCGATAGATCGTCATACCCGTGCAGATCTTCGGTTTGACTCGTGATCAACCGGGCACAACGGATCGCAGCTCGGTCAAAGCGTAGGCGGTGTACCAGCTTGGCGGCGTAGAGTTGGGTCGCGTCGAGATGCGGGGTGTCGAGTCGCGGAGAGGCGACGCCCGCGTCGTTCGGCGGGGCGACGTCTGCCGAGCAAGGCTCGGACGCCTTCGTTTCGGTTCCCCCATTGCCCGAATCCAGATCGCCCGGATCCCCGTTGCCCGAATCCAGATCGGCCGGTCTCGGCGTCAGTCTGTCGCGCGGACCAACGATGTCGTCATTCCCGACGCATTGAAGAACGGCCGCCATGCGCTGCGAGGGGCCACATGTGTGGCGCAGCGATCAGGACGACGGCTGAC
>CAYNDU010000431.1:0-5506 GCA_964395615.1 uncultured Pirellulaceae bacterium
CGGAAATCGGACCGACATGCCTCGCCTAATCGTCTGCTCCCCCTGAACTCTGAACACTCACAACGCCTACAACCTGCAATCCAGCATGCAGATTCTTTGACTCATATACTCAAAGAAACGAAACTCAAGGAGCTAGAGTGCGGCGGCTTCCCGTTCGTCGATGGCATTTACCAACGCCGCCACAACATCCATCGATGTAATCACGCCGTCCGTCCGTCCATCGGCGTCCAGGACGGGCAATCGATGGACATGTTGCACGCACATCAGTCGAGCTGCCGTCAACAACGTTTGATCGGGACGCACAAACCGGACGCCTTTGGACATGCGATCGCTGACACACTCGGAACCGCTGCCGTCCTCCGTGGTCTTCTGCAGGTGATCTTCTCGCTTTACATAGTCCAGGGCGCTGAGCACGCCCACACATCGCCCATCGGCGTCGACAACCGGTGCGCCCGAAACCCGCTTCTCAACGAATAGGGCGGCCGCTTCGGTGAGCGGCTGATCACGATCAACGCAAACGACGTTTCGAGTCATCACGTCTTTAACTTTCAGCGTGATGAGACGATCGACAGCGCTATCCATTGCATACTCCTTGGGCCCATCGGGAGGGCGTCGCGGACGATGATCCAACCGGCCCTCCAGACTCGATGTCGCGGTTGCCGGCCGCCTCTCCCAAATAATAATTCATGCGTGCCAGGCGCGTTTTCGGTTCTTGATCTTGGCCAGCGTCTCGCGCACGAGCTTGGCGTTGGCAGCCACGTGAAAATCGAACATCCCAACGATAATGAAATCGGCTCCGTTCTTGAGCGCATGCGAAAACGCGATACGCGGTTGAACGGCGCCGGCAGCCAGCACTTTGAAGGCGAACCACGGTTTCTTAACCTCTTGCATATACTCGATGGTCTGATCCGGGTTCAGACAGTAGATATTATCGTGATATTCATCGTGTTCCGGCTTGGGGCCCATTTGCCAGCAGAACTCTTTCCGGCTCTCTTTGGGCGTTGCCGACCAGTAGGTGTCCTTATGCAACGTTTTTACGTAGTAATCGGGTTCCAGTCGAGCATTCTCGCTGGCGATGACGTTTTCTAGTGAATGGCCGCCGATACCCGCCATGAGTCCTTCGCGTTTCACTAGTTCCACCGCGTTGCCGATGACGTCGATTTGCTGGTTTCGGACGAAGTTATCGGTGAACCCGCCGTGCGTGTAGATCGTCGTTGCCCCTTTATCGATGAGTTGTCGCAAATCGTCCTTCATTCGCGCGGCGTCAGGCTGCACGTGAACGCACACGATCGTTTGGAGTTTACTGCCTCGTTCTCGCTTGTATTTTTCGACAACATCCTGGCAGGCCGGATCGATCTGGATCGTATTGATTCCATGTCGCTCGGCCAAAGCCAAGGTTTCGAACACCTTGGACTCCGTGTTGTATGCCTTGAATAATTGCGACACGTAGATCAGATCACGTGCGTGGGCCCAGCCTCCGATGAGATTCCCGCCCATCACCATACGGCTGATTTTCAGATTGCCCAGTTGCCCACAGGGAAGTGGTTGCGGCGTCTCGGGAGCATCCTCCTGAGGACCGTCATTTTGCTTCTGTTCTTCGACGGCTGCCAGGAGAATGCGTTCTTCGAGGCAACTGGCAGTACTGACTCCCGCGGCGCTCAAGAGGGCGGTCCTAATAAATGACCGGCGGTTACTGGTCCCCGACATAATTGGCGACTCCTTCTGATTGACGATGGCCCTCTGGGCGAGACACTGGACACTCCAAGACCGCCTCGCGCCCACGTTAACTTCGCACACCGCTACCGTTTCGACAAGACTGCTTTCTGGGTCCTTGATGGCGAGGCCCTGCTGGAATCCGGCTTGCTGCTGGTCGAGACCGACTTGGAAGACGCGGAAGGGGCAGCCGACTTGCTCGACTTGGACGGCTTCTTCCCGCTCGAACCGAGCACATTATCGAGTGCTGTTTGCAACCTCGCGGCGTCGACCCCGTTCTTGAGTTTGAGGACTCTCACTTCCGCTACGGGCCGCGCGGCTTGATCCAGTGATTCGATCATCGATTCGACGATTTCCATGAGGCGATCACCCTCGGTCGAGACGACAAGCGTATTCGTGACGCCGTCGACACCGATCGACAGTTTACCCTTGAACGTTACCGACGTGCGATCGCCGCCTTCGGAATCGCCTCCAATGCCGAACGCCTGCATGAAACTCGACGACTCTGGGCGTCGAGGTGACTGCTTGGCACCGTTCTGTTGTTGCAGAGCCTTGTCATTCGCGCTCAGCAAGTCCCGAAACGTATCCTTAATCGTCTCGGCAATGAGCGTGGCATCGGAATACAGAACGGGGATCAGCTTGGTAACTCGCGCCTTCTGAACATTCACGGGTTCGGGGATGTCATACAACTTGATCAGATCGCTAATCGTCTTCAGTTCGGATGGTCCGGCCCCTTGGACGACGATCGTGTTCGTATCAATATCGTCGATGAACCTAAGCTGCCGGCGCCGCGCCAGCCCTCGTTGGTCGTCTCCTGATCCGGACGATCCATAGGGATATCCGTAGATAATCCCGAACATACGGTTACGCCGCTTATCGGTCGATTCCTCCTCGTCCTCGAAAAAATCCTCGAGGTTGAGTTTTACCCACGTAGCCGACGCATATTCCAAATGAAAAACCTCATACTCCTTCATCGGCGGGGCCAGTTTTCGAATCAGGTCCTCCATTCTGTCCAGCGCTCGCGGGTCCTTGGACGTGATGACCAGCCGTCCGTCAGGGGCCAGGGAAATGACGACAGGTGGAGCTCCGGTTGCGGCAGCCGACGACGGCGACGACGACTCGATGCCGGTTGAGTCGGGCCGATGGCCCGGAAGCCTGGCCGGTTGGTAGACAGCTGTCCGAAAAAGTTGCCCCTCGTACGGTGCCGATGCCGTTCGAGCACCGGGTACGGCGACAGCCGGGTCAGCCGGCCTGGTCGATTCGTCGGCAGGTGACGCGGATTCGTTTTCGTCGGATGCCGAGTGTTCACTGTCCGCGGGCGCGTTCAGTTCACTCGAGTCTGTCTCGTTCGACGGCACGACCTCGGGCAGAACCAGTGGATTGGGGGAAATCGCATTCCAATTCCTCTGCAACTGCTCGAAGAACTGCTTGGCATCCTCAGCCGGCACAACGTCCAACATGCGTTGCGTTCCCGACCCCGAAGCGGGCGACGGCATTTCGCCGAGCTTTGTCAGTATGCTGAGTACCTCCTCGAGTTCGCCTTCGTTGGCCCGGACCAGCAGTCGATTGCTCTCAACATCAGCATCAATTCGAAACCCGTCGGTCGACTCCTCGCTCTTGCTGCGCCGCGAACTGTACCCGTAACCGTAATAGTCAGGATACCGGCTCTTCTGGGACGAGTCCTTTTTTTCTCCGATCATCAGATACTCAATCGTCCGAGCCACTTCGTCGGCCGGCAATCGCCTGAGCGGGATCACTTCAACGCTTCGGGCACTGCCGTCGAGTTTCTCGATGACCGACTGGATCGTGAAATGGTCGGCAGGCGAAGCGTAGGCGATGATCGCTCGGTTGTCTGAATCGACTTCCAATCGCGTGTCCGGGTCAAAAGTGCCGAGTTCCATCAGAGATTCGACCAGATTCTCGGGATCCAGTTGCGCGAGGCGATAGACTTGCATTCGACCGAGCAGCGATTGCAGGGAGTTTGGTTTATCCGATGGCACGTCGAGCAACCGAATTGCCTCTTCCAGAGTCGCCATCTTATCGGGGGGCGCCTGGGCAAGAATACTGTTTCGGCGTCGGTTGACCATCAACCGCACCGGCCGTTCCTTCGCTGCGCCCCTCATCGTTGACGGTCGGCTCGAGCTCTTGGCCATCTTCGCCTGCTGGGCTTGCATTTGCGCCTGCATGCGCATCATCGCCTGCTGTTGAGCCATTTGCTGGGGAGACATTCCACGTGAAGAGGATGGACTCTTCGAACCCTCGACCCCAAGGAATTCAGTCAACTGGTCCCGCACCTCGTCCGCCCTTGCGTAGTGCAGGACGAACTCCCGCACCAATCCCTTTTCGTCGCCCTGGTCCGTCTGCTCCTCAATGAGCAATCGCTTGATGTCGCGAAGGTTGCCCACGGCATCCATTGCCTCAATCCGATTCGTCGCCGTCAAAGGGAACAGTTTGCCGTTGGAGCTGAGCAACGGATCCAACTCCTTCACGGCTTCGCTGGCCAGTACCCAATCGAGCGGAAACAGGACTCGAACAAATTCGTGAGTCCGGCACTCATCCAGTTCCTCGACCGTCACTCTCGGAACGAGTGCCGAATTGAGTTTATCGCACTTGACGACGATCACGAACTCGCCATTCTGCAGCATCGTAAAGCCGCGCGCCAACAGCAGGCGATTGAGCAAGTCCCGCGTGTCCTCGACGGAGTATCCGCGCTGAGTGGAAATGTTCAAATAATCACCGGGCAACTCAAGCCAATCCACGCTTACTCCCGCAATATCGGCAAACCACTCCAGAACATCGGGCCACTTTTGACCGCGAAACTGAAAATGAACCAGACCGTCCGAATCGGGCCGGACCTTTAATTCATCGGGATCGGCCGGAGCACTCGGAGTCTCAGGGCGTGCAATGACCGCCGGCGGACCCGGCTCAGATTTCGACGGGTCACCTGCGGGCTTGCCATCGGCCCCAGGAGGTTGCTCGCCTGGAGGTCCTGATTTCGAGGACGATGAGCCTGGTTTCGCGGCGCCGGGCGGTTCGCCGGGCTTTGCCTCGCCCTTGTGTGTCCGCTTCAGACTCTTCGCATCAACACCAGGCCCCGCGTTCAGCGTTCCGGACGGGACCACTTGCATGGTTCCACTGCCGTCCGAACGAATAATAACCGTCTTACCACTGCTACGGCTGACCTCTGCGGCAGCGTCTTTTTTGTCCTTGCCCGATGACACCTGTGCCCCGGCAAGAAGAAAAAACACGATCAGCGTGCATCCCGTTCTTACTCTCACGATCCAACCTCTCACTTATGCGTCCGACGCCCGGCACTGATGTTCCCCCCATTCTGTGCACTCTATCATCCCCGACGAGAGCACGCAAACTGAACGTTGGACCATATTTGCGACACATTGACGCGTCCTCGTTCGACGTCGTCCCCAAGAGACGTGTCTCCAACCTGCCGTCTTCATGAAATCGAGCTCTGCCTCCTCGCGAGTCGCCGTTCGGCATCGCCCATCTCGGGGAAATTCTCTGATTTTCGCCGTCGGCCCCGCGTTTCGAGAATTCTCGTCCCAAGCGTCGTGAGCCGTAAGATTGCACACCTCGCAAACGAAGTGGGTCGGCTCACCGTTTCGTAGCGACTTTCAGTGATTCTCTTCTTTCGCGACTCCGGAATGCCGTCTGAAAGGGGTACGTAAACATCGGCAAGTCATGGCCATGTTTCAGACGTCGCCGGGTGCAGGAACGGGCTCGTTTTGGGTGGACGTATTCAGCGCGATCTTGACGTTCGGGCGATTGGGATTCCCTG
>CAYNDU010000432.1:0-5504 GCA_964395615.1 uncultured Pirellulaceae bacterium
GTTGTCGGTGTCGCAGATGACGCGCGCGAAGACCGCATCTCCCGCGAGCGGCGAGTCACCGGGGAGGTTTGCGGTGGGCAAGCCGGTCGCCGGCAGGCGGGCGCAACGGAAGCATCAGACCTCCCGAGCGAGACAGTTCATCAAACATCTGCCGTTGCATCCGCTCAGCCTGCTCCCGAAAGCCCGGGACATTGATCAGGTTGTGTCGTTCGAGCGGGTCCGTGAGCAGATCGTAGAATCCGTTGTCGTCCCAGACTCCGTGATAGAAGATGTACTTGTACCGGTTGCCCCGAATGGCAAACATGCTGGGCGTCGCCGGAAAATTCCACTCCCAGTGGTATTCGTACAATATGTGATCACGCCACGGAACGGACTGACCCTTCAGGAGCGGCAAGAACGATGCCCCGTCCATGTTGGATGATTTGAGTGCCGGTACGCCGCAGAGATCCAGAACCGTCGGTCCGATGTCGATGTTCTGCACCAGCTGAGTGATCTTGGTGCCGGGGCGGATCAGACCGGGCGCGTAAGCCAGAAGCGGCACGCGAATGGATGTCTCAAAGGCGTCCCGCTTGTCGTAGAAGCCGTGTTCGCCAAGTTCAAACCCGTTGTCCCCCATGTACATGACCAGCGTCGAGTCCGACAGGTTCCTGCTGTCCAGGTAGTCCAACACTCGACCCAGGTTCTCATCCAGCCCATGCACGGTCTCGCAGTATCGATGATAGAGCTCGTCAAAATCGGGAACCGGATCCTTGTCGAATGCCCCGGTCTCCATATGGTCGATACCATGGATGCTATAGCGGCGTTCGCGTACCCATTGCGGCTGCGTCTGATAATTGCGCGCCGTGTTGGCCATGGTCTCGGGATAGTCGATCGGCTTGTCCGCATAACGGCCCTTATGTCGTGGAGCCGGTTCGAAGGGATAATGGACCGCCTTCAACGACAGGTAGAGAAAGAACGGTTTCTCGTCGTTCTGCCGGTCTTTGAGCCAGCTGAGCGCCTGGGCGGTCAACACGTCGTTGACATAGCCGGAAAACTCCTTGCGTTTCCCGTTGATGTTGAGTGTCGGGTCGAAGTAGGTGCCCTGGCCCCGGAAACTGGCCCAGTGATCAAATCCGGGTCGAGGATCGTCGTGGTCGTGTCCCATGTGCCACTTGCCAATGAAGGCGGTCCGGTACCCTTGTTCCTGCAAGTACTCCGGAAAGAAATGTGTCCCCTCGGGGACCGCTCTCTGATTGTCGACCACTCGATGATGGTGCATGTACCGACCGGTCAGAATCGTCGCCCGGCTGGGTGAACAAAGCGACGTGCTGACAAAAGCGTTTGCCAGGTGAGCGCCCTGGGCCGCCATCCGATCGAGGTTGGGTGTCTCGAG
The DNA here is from genome assembly GCA_964395615.1 of uncultured Pirellulaceae bacterium. GTDB lineage: Bacteria > Planctomycetota > Planctomycetia > Pirellulales > Pirellulaceae > CAYNDU01. Next base: position 1,373 of record CAYNDU010000432.1, read on the forward strand.
AAAATCGGGGCATTCGGGCATGAAGCCCATGAAGTCGAAGCGGTGATCGTCACTCAAGACGAAGACCACGTTTCTAGGCTTCGGCGCGGCGGCCTCGGCCGGCAAGCCGACACGGGCGGTGAGAAAGAGCAGCGCCAACACGAACAGGAACTTGCAAACGATCGTGCGTTTCACAATACCATCTCCCCATGGCCACGCGGCGACGTCGGCGGCCGGCCCTCAATCCGATTCCCGGACCATTACGGCCTGCTCGCCAACACCTTCTGCTTTACGGCGCCCGCTCCTCGACATCGCGCTTCCGGACGTCGGTGACCCGACCCTTCGCCCTGCGCAGCAAGTGATTCTACCGTTTCCAATCCGGTATGGCACGACCGGGTGTCCATGGCGCGCCGACCGACTCGAGTTTCCTGCCCATGGCCGGAATGTCCTTTTCGACCAGTTTCTTCAAATCGGGAAGCAGCCGGCTGAATTCGTCGGCCAGCCGCTCATAAGCTTGTCGGTGACTTTGGGTTGGCCCGTAGCTGCCTGACCATGAGCCGTAGACGATGCCCTGGAGCCGACTCAACATGCCCTTGGGTGCCGGTTCGTTCCGGCGGGGCCGTGTTGGGTCACCGGACAACTGCTCCGTCAGGTCCTTGAGTCGAATTTCCAGTTGGTGAGTTTCGGCGTCCCATGCCTGATCGGCAGTCGGAGTGGCGGCGATCGCCGCTCGCAAGTACTGCAACTGTCGCGCCGCTTCCTGGGATATGCGTGCCGCGCCCATCAACGACCGTTGCAACCGCCCGGTCTTCTTCTGGAAGTCCAGACTCGCTCGTCGATCCGGAATGGCCAGCGAAGCCAGACCGAGCGGCTCGACCTCAAAAGGAACCGGGGCGACCAGTTGGGTGATCTTGCCATCGACTTTGGAATCGATGCCGACCGTGTATTTTCCCGGCAAAGCCATTGGCCCGTATCCGTCACTGCCCGGTTGGACCGGCGCAAAACCGGGATAACGGAAGTTCCAGGTTGTCCGGTGAATGCCGCGGGATGTGGATCCTTTGAGTCTCCGGACGACCGATCCCGCTTCGTCGCGCACCGTCAGGATGACCGACGGTGATTCCTCGCGATCCTCGGCCTTGAGAGCCTCCCAACTGGGGTACGGAACGTCCTTGCCCTGACCGCCGGCCGCCCGATCCTTGCTCTGCCGCTGACTCTTCCTGGTCGTTAGCGACTTCTCCAGATAGTAGGTGAACGTGGCTCCAAAGGGAGGATTGGGCGCGGTGAAATAGTTCGAGCCCTGGAACCCTTTCTCGCCGCCTCCGAGCGGGTCGGTTTGGGCAAATATCAGCGCCTTCTTCATGGGGAAAATGTGAGCCGGCTGCTTGATCAGCTCGTCGCTCAACTCCCGAAGTGGGGAATAATCATCCAGGATGAAGAACCCTCGACCAAATGAGCCGATGACCAGGTCGTCTTCACGACGCTGAACCTCGATGTCTCGCACCGCAATGACCGGCAGGCCATTCTTGAGCTGAATCCACTTCTGACCGCCATTGGGAGTGAAGAAGCACCCGAATTCCGTACCGGCGAACAGCAGGTCGGCGTTCTTGTGATCCTCGGCGATGGTGAACGTCGAACCTCTTTCGGGCAAGTCACCGGCGATCGACGTCCAGGTTTTTCCCCGGTCGGTGCTCCGCACAATGTACGGCTTGAAGTCGCCCTTCTTGAAATTGTAGAGGACGACGTAGACCGTGTCCGGATCATGAAGTGACGCTTCAATGTCACTAATGTAAGCGAATTCCGGAACGTCGAGATGAGCGAAGCTATCGACCTTTCGCCATTGCCCGCCACCATCTTCGCTGATCTGAACCAGTCCATCGTCGGTGCCGACGTAGAGCAATCCATCGACCAGCGGAGATTCCGATACCGATACGATCGTGCCATAGAAGGAGGTGGACGCGTTCTTGGCGACCGTATCGACGCCCCAGACACGGCCCATCACCTTGAGTTTGTTGCGGTCCAGGTTGCGCGTCAGGTCACCACTGATCGGCTTCCAGGTATCGCCCCGATCGTCGCTGCGGAAGAGGATTTGCGAGCCGTAGTAGAGGCGCTTGTGATCGTGGGGGCTGATCAACAATGCCGAGTCCCAGTTCCAGCGCAGCGCCGGCCCATCGGCCGTTTCTTGTGGCTTGATGTCGACCCGCTCGCCGGATCGTCGGTCGAATCGGATCAGTCCGCCATATTGCCATTCGGAATAGACGATGTTCGGATCCTCAGGATCGACCGCGGGCTCGAACCCGTCACCGAAAACGGTGATGAACCAGTCGCGGTTTCGGATCCCGTGGGAGGTCCCCGTTCGCGACGGACCGCCCTGAGTTGCATTGTCTTGCGTGCCGCCGTAGACGTTATAAAAAGGAACGTCGTTGTCGATGGCGATCTTGTAGAACTGCGTGATCGGCAAGTTGCTCTTGAAGTCGTAGTTCTTGCCCCGGTCAAACGTCTCGTACAGCCCACCGTCGCATCCGATGATCAAGTGGTTCTCGTCCTGAGGATCGATCACGAGCGCGTGATTGTCGACGTGCTTCCAACGCTCACCCAACGGCTCAAACGTCTTCCCCCCGTTCTCCGATACGTGCATCCGGGTATCCATCGAATAGACGCGATCAAATACGTGTGGGTCGGCGTAGATTTCCTGGTAGTACTGGGGACTCGAACTGCCGTAGTCGCCCTGCTTGCTCCACGTTTCTCCCCGGTCCAGTGACTTGAAGAACCCGCCGGCTGTGCCCACCGCCTCGACCAGGGCGTAAACCACGTCCGGCCGAATCGGCGAGACGGCCAGGCCAATTCGTCCCAGATCTCCCGAAGGCAGTCCTCGCTGTATCTTGCGCCAGCTCCCACCCGCGTCGGTCGACTTGTAGATGCCGGATTCCGGCCCGCCGTTAATTAATGTCCAAACGTGACGACGCCTCTGGTACGCCGATGCATACAGCGTACTCGGGTCGCGCGGATCGAATTGGATGTCGCTCACCCCCGTGTTCTCGCTGATCGACAACACGGCCTTCCACGTCTTGCCACCGTCCGTTGTCTTGTAGAGACCGCGGTCCCCGCCGGGCGCCCAGAGTGGACCCTGAGCCGCCACGTACACAACGTTGGAGTCGCGCGGATCGATCAGAATCCGTCCGATATGCTCCGATTGCTCCAGTCCGACCCGAGTGAAACTGCTGCCTCCGTCGAGCGACTTGTAAACGCCGTCGCCGTAGCCCACACTTCGCTGGCTGTTGTTCTCGCCCGTCCCCACCCAGATCGTGTGCCGGTTGTTCGGGTCAATCGCAAGGCAACCTATCGAATAAGAACCGTAATGGTCGAAGATCGGGGTCCATGTCGTGCCGGCGTTCGTCGTCTTCCAGACGCCTCCCGACGCGGCCGCCACGTACCAGGTGCTCCGACTCTCACTGTCCACCGCAATGTCAATCACGCGGCCCGACATGAACGCCGGCCCGATCCCGCGCCACGACAATCCACCTACCAGTGAACTCGTGATGCCCGGCGCCTTATCCGTCTTCTGGTCGCCATCCTGCGCTACCACTCGACCCGACCACCCGACCGCCGGAAACACCATGCACGTCAACACGGCCGTTTTCAAGAAACTCTTCATCAACGATCTCCAAATGATGGCCACCACCGTTCGCTCACGGGCCCGCCCGATCCGCCCCGATACGGGCATCCCCCAACGTGAGATGAATGGAAGACTCGAAACTCGTAGAAAAAAGGCCCCAGGTTACCTTAGCTTTTTATCCGTCGAGCATCTCTTAATCGCTCGAAACCACTGTAAGCAATGTAAATTAGCCAATTTTCCTCGTCCAGCCGTTGCGGCTGGAATTCTGGCCGGCGCCGGTCGGAGTGTATCAACAACTCTTAGGAGGAGTCGCGGGTTGTTCGTCCCGGAGGGACGTTTGATAATAGCCCAGCGATTTATCGCTGGGTACGCGATACAGATTAACCACCCGGGAGTCCCGTAGGGACGACTGAAAGGAGAGGTTGGCGTGTCACATTCTTCGCTCGTTGCCTTTATCATTGTGTAAAATGATCCGCGGTATCTTCGGGACTAATGACACCTCACATCAGTCGTCCCTGACGGGACTCACCGATGGAAATC
>CAYNDU010000433.1:0-5490 GCA_964395615.1 uncultured Pirellulaceae bacterium
GAGCATTACCATCAGCAGGCCCGCACGCGAAAACGTGAGCACGCCCGCGATCAGTACGATTCCCAGCGCCGCCAGTCCGGCGGGCCGACGCCAGGAAGGGCTATTCCAACTGCCTGCCGAGTACCCCGCCGACCACCCATCCTTCGCTGCTGAGCGATCACCTTTTTTTGATCCGTCTCTCGAACCACTGTCTGAACCGACGCGCGGCCCGCGGAGAATCCACCAAATCAAGGGGCCCACGCCCAGCGCAAGAAAATGGCACAGATGATTCTGGTTGGCAAACGGCCCGCGAGCGACGCCGGCCGTGGAACGCGTCGGATGTTCATAGACCCAAAGGAATTTGCCGTTTCCGAACATCAGTTGTGCCAGGCTGACGACGGCCATGCAGACGGTCGCCAGGGCGATCCATCCAAGCAATCGCTCGACCGAACGCCGAGTTACGAGGCGCTGGCAGAGAACGAACAGTAACAGGCCATAGGCAACGAACTGGGAAAGCGCAACGCGGCCCGCGGCCGGACTGAGTGAAAGCGTCGACCAGGTCCCGAACAGGGACCGCTCCTCCGTCGCTTGCTGCCATGCCGGGAGAACCTGCTGCTGGGCTGAGGCCAGAGTCTCGATCCATGCGGAGGGCAATGGGACAAGTTGAAACAGCATCACGGAAACGGCGGCCAGGATGAGTCCGCCGAGTCCGGTCGTACGCCATCGCCGTGGGGTCTGCTGACCGACGGTCCAGAACCAAATCAGTGCGACCGCCACGATGAGTGACGTAGAAACGGCTCGACCCACCGGGTGCCGGCCACCCATGCAGAACGGAGCCGCAACGATCAACGCAACGAGAGCCAGGTCAGCTATTTGCTGCCAACGACTCATAGCACCGTCGTCCGGCCCGGAAAGAAAGCGCATCGCCGCCGCGCGTACGATCGACATTCGGTCTGAAACACCGAGTGGTCCGGCGGTTAACGCTCGGTGAGACATCGCGTTGCCTTTATCCTCATGATCGAATCCCACGAGCTGGCCGTTGGAAGCGCGGTCGCCACTTCAAGCCGCACGGCGCACTTCGGTCTCCCGGTACCGAGACGCGTTGTCATGCCGCATGCCGTGGTCCGAGCTTGCGTCCATGCCGGATTCAATATCTGGTTCTGCGTATTCCTGGGCGCCATAATTGAGCCCGTAGTAGTCGCCGGACTCGTGCGATTGAACACGATTGGCGACCGTACCGACGACCGGGACATGCAGCGACCGAAGACTCTGAACCGCTCGAAGTACGAGGCGACGGTGGTTCTTCCCGGGCTGAACAATCAGGGCCATCGCATCGGTCTGGCGTCCAATGATGGCGGCGTCGCTGGCCGCCATCACGGGTGGACAATCGACCAGAACCTGGTCATATCGCCCATCGGCCCATGCCAATAGTTCGGCGAACCGCTGGCCACTCAGAAGTTCGGCCGGGTCGCTGGTCCGCGGTCCGCAGGCGATAACGTCCAGGTTCGGCCGAACTCCGCTGCAAACCGTCTTGGCAGCCAGTTCCGGCACGGGTTCGGGGTCGTGCAGCAGGTGAGTCAAGCCCGCGACGCCTCGCAGTTCGAGCAATCGAGAGAGTCCGGGCCGGCGCAAATCCGCGTCGATCAGCAGCGTACGTTTGCCGGCCGCCGCACAGGTCATTCCGAGACTTGCCATCAGCGTCGTCTTTCCGTCCCCGGGCTCGGTACTGGTTATCGCAAGGCAGGTCGTATCATGGTCACAGAACCGGAGCGCGGTGCGCAGAGTTCGGAAGGCTTCGCTCTGCGGGGAATCGGTCCGAGCCTGCGGGCAGAGTGCGTCGAGACCGCTCGAGTCGGACTCGTTTTCCAGCTCGCCGATCGCAGCCAACAGCGGCAGGTCCAACTGCAGGTGCATTTCGTCGGGCGATTGAAAACGATCGTCCAACAGGTCCATGACGTAGGCCACACCGGTTCCCGAGGATACGCCGGCTATCAGGCAAATCAGTGCGATTAGCGCCAGGCGCGGCGAGACCGGGCGGTTCTTGGCGACCGGATCTGTGACCACGGTCACTCGCACATCGGCCTGATTCTGGTTGATGTCGATGCCGGTCATCCGGTCCAGGAGCGTATCGTGCAGATGCCGCAACCGCTCGACATCATTCTCGACAATTGACGACTCGGTCATGCGGTCGTTAAGGGCGAGCGCAACTTTTTCGGCTTGCGCATATTCCTGCTGGAGCGCACGTTCGTGATTCACCATCTGATTCAACCGCTGGTCGATCATGGCCAAGAGAATGGGACCGAGTGCCTGATCGTTGAGTTCTTGCAAGCGTTGTTGCAGGGTCGGCCCATTCTGGGCCAACATGGCTTGTTGCTGCTCGATAACACGTTGCAACTCGACGACCTCGGGGTGCGCCGGCCCGTAATGTTGTGAGAGTTTGTCGAGCCGAGCTCGATGTTCCATTAGCTGCTGCTCGACCGTCCCACGCATTTCCAATTGTTGGGGGCTGAGACCGAGCGAGTTGAGCAGGAGTTCCCGCCCGACGATCGGTTCGAGTTGGACCAACAACGGCTGCAACTGGCCTCGCCTGGCAATGGCCTGCTGAACGGCGACCTGGGTCGACTGCAATTCAAGCCGTTTCTGTTGAACCTGAATCAGTGTCTCGTTCAACCGAAGTACTCGTTGCACCGATGGATGGACATTTTGTGACGCGTCACTCAGACCGAGGTCGCCGGTGGACCGCTTGAGTCGGACAAGGTCGGCCTGGCGTACGTTGAGGCGGGCTTCGATTTGGGCTCGCTCCGTCTCCAGAACTCGCACAATCTCGGTCGACGCGTCCCGATGATTGCTATCCATGAACATCAAGTAGGATTGGATAATGGCCGCGACAATGGTCTCTGCCGCTCGCGCGCTGATCGCCTCGTAACTGATTTCGATCAGATTGGTATGACGTACGCGACTGGCCGACAGGTTTGCGCGCAGGACGGCGGCCCATTTCTTGTGCGGGGTTCCGGAAAAGACCTTGCGCATGGAGGCGTCCGATTGCAGTTGCCGAGCGGCACTTTGCAGAACAACATCCTCATAAAAGAGTCGTTCATACGTTGGAATGAGAGCCTGGCGTGCACCGTCCAGGGCCGTAGACGGGCTCCACATGTCGGCCCCGGTGGGAATCACGAGCAAAGAGGCGCGGGCCTCGTAAAGCGGCGTGGCTGTTGAGGCGTATAACATGCCCAAGAACGCGCAGAGAATGACAGCCGCCAGTACGATCGACTTACGGTATCGCAGCATCCGCAATAACCGGACGGCCGCCTGCACCGCTTCGGCCACGGACCCGGGCGGGTTATCCTGATCTGAATGCGAAGCCGTCCGAGTCGATTCCATACGCGGGTCCTCGCAGGTCGATACACGTTTGCCGTCCGGCGCCGTGCGTAACGGGTCGTCCCACGACCCTGGGCCGTTTATCGCTAGATGCCCGGCAATGCGCCGGTAAAACCAAATCGAATGAAACTCTGCAACATGTCCACGGTAAATGTCAGCGGCGTCTGTTCGACGCTGACCACATCTCCTTCGCTCAGAACGAGATTCGCCGAACCCAACGCCTTGGCCTCGCGAATGGTCGTGTGAATGATAGCCGGCTGAGCCTGGCCAGGCACGTGGCGAATGATGTGAACCTTGTTGGCGATCTGCATCGACAGCCCGCCCGCCTGCGCCACGGCATCCAGCAACCGGAGCGGTTTGCCGTGCGGCATCTTCAACTCTGCCGGCTGCTTAACCAGTCCCAACACTTGCACGGTACTCGGCGGACGCCGCGCCACCGACACGACCGCACCCTCTTCTAACACAACGGTCCCCGAGCGCTGATCACCGGCGGCCAAATCCACTCGGTCTACAGGCGACCGAGTCGGCGCCGACTCAGCGTTCCAGCCCGCCCGTTGAACTCCATACGACGGGACCGCGTGACGAACTTCCACGATCGTTGCGGCATCTTCCTCCATCCCACCGGCGGCCACTAAGGCTGAAAACAGTGTGGATTCGCCGACCGGAAGTTGTTTCACTCCCGGCTCATTCACCGCCCCGATCACGGTGACCTGGCGCGTTTTGCGCTCGGCAAATGTCACCGTAACGCTGGGGTCCCGATAAATGCCGCGTCGAATCCCATCGGCGCGGATCCGTTGTTCCGCGCCGGTCAGTTCCAGGCCGGCGACCGGGACGGGGCCAATCAAGGGCACGTGGACCTGACCCTGGTCATTCACTCGAATCGAAACCGAACGCTCAGTTTGATCGCCGGCGAGACCCGTTTGGACCGCCACGTCCAAGACGTCGCCCGGTGCAACGCGGCGTCCGCCTGACGGTTCGGTCGCCAGCTGAGATAGGTCTAATTGGCTGGCCGATGGCGTGAACCGCGCCTGGTAGCTGGCCGGAAGCGATCGGGGCGTGTAATACGTCGCCTGCCCGCACCCGGCATTCAAAGATGCAACGAACATCAGTGCGGTTACGGTCAGGAGGGTCGGGCGAGATCGTTCGGCGACACACGGACGTCGACACGTCCGCTGACGTGGAGCCGGCCGGTTCGCGAGCCTGTCAGTAGGCACATGATTCGACGTCCGGTCGGTTGGCCGCTGAGCCCCACGTTGCCGGAACGCAGAGATGAAGCCAAATTGAGTCCTACCATCCACGGTTCACCGGCGTCCGCTGCGAAAGAGACATGAAGTGCGAGAACAGGGCAACGTGCGAGCGTTCCGCTTTGGCCGGACGCCTAGCTTCCGGGCGGTGCGTCGCTGCGCGAATTGCTGACGGCGATCGGAACCGCAATGGCCGCGGCCACTACCAGTCCAATCATCACGGGGTCTCCAAAAAAGGCGTCGCTGATCGGGCGCTGGCCCCGTTGGACGACCGTCGGCAGCACAAGGACAAGTCGGTTCTTCGCGATCGGTGGTGCGGTGCGGGGTGCCCAGGCACGGCAGATGTACATACTGACACCGACGACGATTTGTAACGTCCCGCCACGGAGCCCCGCAACCTGAAAGCGCCCTTCGTCGTCGGTCGTGACGGACGCGATCCGTTGCCCGTTCTGAATGAAGACCAGAGATGATCTGGCCAACGGCTGAGCCTGTGCATCAAACAGCTGACCATGAAGCGTTCCACCGGCCTGCAATGCCACGTCGAGAACCGGGCTTCGGCGGCCGACCTGGGCGAAGTGTTCGGGCGGTTGTGCGGCCGTCGCCGGTGCCAACGGTATGAACCAGGGGATAAGGGCCATCAGGGCCGCACACCACTGTGCCCGGCGCAGACGGGTCTTGCGCAGACGGGTCTTGCCCAGACGGGTCTTGCCCAGACGATTCTTGGGACCGGTCATCATCGCGTCCTTTCTCCTAAGTAGTTCGCTTCCGTGCCCGCTCGGTGGACCGCAGCCGGGTTCAGAAAAGCGGCGGAATAGTAGCGTATCCACGTTTACGCGCGAAGAGCAAATGGAGGTAAAGGGGTCAGGAGGGGTGCAGGAACGAGCTCGCG
>CAYNDU010000434.1:0-5488 GCA_964395615.1 uncultured Pirellulaceae bacterium
TCAAGATCGCGCTGAATAATACGTCCACCCAAAACGAGCCCGTTCCTGCACCCGCCTCTCGTGAATAATCCGGCCGCTAATGGGCCCCGGTAATTGCCGGTTTGCTCCGGCAGTGCTCAACGTCGAGGGGCGGTGAGTTGTCTGATTGACGCCGGCCGTCCCGCCGATCTGCGCGTTGTCTGCGCAAAGAGCAACTATCGGATTCCGCCGTTACCAGGGTTGGCCACGCGTCGTCCGATCGCGAGCCGGGTATCCGAACTCCTCAAAGTACCGCGCGTGAAATCCGCCGTAGTACCTGGGGTAGTACCACTGGTAGTATTGTTGCGGGTTTGGTCGGTTGAGAGTGGTGCGGCGCCGAGTGCCGTAGACGGCGCCCGAGTAGTTGCTTCGATATCCGTGGGTGCGATGCCACTTGCGATCCGCGTGCACCATGGATCCGGCGCACAAGAAAAACAAGATCACGCCCGCTGCCGCAAATCTCGATAGCCAGTGAAACGACCTTCGTTGCATCGGTCCAAACTCCCTGGACGAATCGCGTCGCGATGACAGGGGGCGACGCTTCCCAGGGGCTTTTAGCATGCCGAGCTTCGGCAGGCGGGCGTTTCATGGACCGAATGTTCCTTTCGCCTGGAGCCGGCGGTCAAATGGGTCGGCCAGACCGGTTCTAACACATGTACCGAGTCGGCATGAGCGTCAGCGCTCGAATGTGCGAGTTGCCTCGATATCCTCGTTGCTAAACGTCGCATCAGTACAGATCGCACCCGCGCGATTGGCCGAGCGGCCCGGCAGTCAGGTATTATCCCTTTTCAGAATCACGCCGCGCCTGCTGTCGTCTTTCACTGTTTGAGCGCGAGTCGGCATCCTCCGGAATTCCGTCCTCGGTGGGAACGGGATCGTCGTCGGCTTTTCGCCGAGTCGTCTCCCGTCGGTCCGGCTGCGAACGTTTTTCCAGAAGGTGTCGCAGGTCAGGTGGAAGGTCAAGTGGGTCATGCATGGGGCGTTCTCCTTGTTGGATCACCTCCGGCGCGCCGTCCGGACAAAATGAATCAGTGACGCACGTTTACGAGTAATGTCTTTGGTCAACGGCGACGGAGGGAGTCGGGGTACCGTAACTTGATCCGGTCCGGAGGTTTGCTGTGCGCTGCTGATGCCTGTCGCCTGCCCGACGTGGGCCACGTTGACACTTGACGCACAACCTGCCGCGGAGCGGGAACTTGTTGCGCGGTGCCTGGTGGTAGTGGGGCGGCATCCAACGGATCCAGAATGGGCGGCAAGCCGGGGTCGAGCGGGAGGCGTTCATTTGGAATTGGGACATCGACGGCCCGTTCGTTGGCGACTGGAAGGTGATCTGACACGTGCTTGCGGGCGAACGGCCGCTTTTCCGGGAATGCCGGTTCCCAGGGCCGCGGATTGGGGTGAAGGGGACCGTGGAAAAGTGGCGTCTGGGCTTGCTCGCCCTTCTCCAGCTCGACCGGATCACAGCAATCGGAAGAGATGACTTTCGGCACGAGGAAGAAGATAATCTCTTTGCGCGTCTTATTGACCCGGCGTCGCTTGAACAGCGAGCCGACCAGGTAGAGATCGCCCAATCCTATTACCTTGCTTTGGTTATCGGTGTTTTCCTCCTGGATCAGACCCCCGATGACAACTCCCTGTCCATCGTGAAGAAGCACATTCGTCATGACTTCTGAGGTCGCCTCCTGGGGCAATCCGGTGTCACTGTTGACCTGCCCGGTGGATACTTTCGGGTTGATGTCAAGCAGGACCCGTCCGTCGCGGCTGATCGTCGGTGTCACTTCGAGAACCACGCCGACGTCCATGAACTTGATATCTTCGAGCGTACTGGTTTGCGTATTGGTGAGGACTCGGTAGCCAAGTTTTTCCCCGACCTGAATGCGAGCCAGTTGCCCGTTCAAGGCCAAAACGCGTGGCGAGGCCAGGGTCTTGGCATCGGTCGTTACTTTCAGGGCTTCAATCAGACCGGTCAGATTCGACGCGCTCAGCTGAGCGAAGAAGGCTTGCGGTGCGTTGGCCGCCGCGAAGCCTTGCATCTGCAGGCTGAGTGACTGGCCGCTGAATTTCATGACATGATTGAAGTTGATGCCGTGCCGGTTATCCTCTTGAAGATTGACCTGAAGTACGTGAACTTGGATCATTACCTGGCGTGGCGGAATGTCCATCTGGGCGACATACTGGTCGATTCGTTCGATATACTCCGGCACGTCTTCGACGACCAGTGACTCCTTCGTCTTGCGATTATCTTCCGAGTCGATGGCCGAAACGTTCGCCGTGCCGACCGGTGAGAGCATCGTTTTGAGCGATGGCAGGAGATCGTCCCCCGATACGAAGTCCAGCGTGATCACGCGAACCTGCCTTCCCTGGATGGCCGGAGCCAGTTTCAGTGTGTTGGAAATACTGGTCACCTGGATAATGTTTCCCGCGCGAGTCCATGTACACCCACTGATGGCGACGATTGCGCTGAGCGCCTCTTCGACGGGGACATCTCGCAGCGTGATCGAAATGTCTCCGGTCACGTCTTTGGAGCTGACAATGTTCAACTGCTCGGCCTCGGCCAGTCCGGCGAGTACATCGCGAAGGTCGGCCTGTCGAACGATGACGGTGACGAGTCCATTATGGTTCGTGATTTGCAGTTGGTCGGACGTTGGGCCCGATTTCAACGGTAAACGGTACGTGCTCACCGGTGACGGTCCAGGTGGCGTGATCTCAGGTTGACCGTTTATCTGGGCGACTCGCGCTTGCCGGAGACCCGCGCCCAGCTGTTGGGCGCGCAGAGATTTCGTGATCCGGTCGGTCCGATAGCTCGGCTGAGGAGGTTGAGCGGAACTGATGCGGGCCACCGCCATGAATACGGCGAGTGTCGTGGCTGCGACGATTGCGAAAGCGACCGTTGAATTCAGTAGCGGGAACGACGTCGAGTCCCTTGGAGGCATCGTTGCCCGAAGGGGGTGTTGAGTCCGCGGTGCGGACCAGTTTCGTCTCATGATCACCGAGTCCTTTCTGCGGCCGGCGCCTCGGGCTCGCCCAAGACGACCCCATCCGGACGAATGTCGCGGATGATGAATCCTTCAATGACGTCGCCCACGTGAGTCCACTTCGAGCCGATGAGTGCCGTCTTGCCATGACGGCCACGGATCATCACTTCGACTCCGTCCGCGATCAGCCGAGTCAGTACGGCTTCACGCCTGCGTTGGACCTCGAGGCGTTTCTGTTCCCGATCGCTTTCCGATGGGCCGTCCTCTGTCTCTTCAGGTCGATTCTCCGCGACACGGCTGGCTCGAACCGCTTCGATCCGAGCGGTCAATCTGGTCGGCCTTGTCAGCGGATTATTTGCCAGGACGTCAGCCAACGACAATGTGGGCCAGGCCGGGCCGGGCCGTCTGTCGTCGGGCGAGCCGGTCCGGCCGTTCTGCCGATCAGCGGCGGCGGTTCGTCCTCGCACCGGAGCATTCGCCTTCGGGGCAACGCTGGCACGACTCGCCGATTGTCGATGAGCGCGAGCTCCTTCCGATCGATTCGCGGTGTGCTGGGGGCCGTCATCGCCGGCGAACTGGTAGCAGATAACGGCCACCAGGACGATCGACAGCACGACGATCACGGTCGCCTTGACCGGCGTGAGTCCCTGCCTTTGTAACCACGTCATTTCAGCCATCGCGGACCTCCCCATGTTCGACCGACGCCACGCGGTCGCCCGGCTTGCCGGCCGCTTGCTGGGCGCCAAAGTAGAGACGCACGGTGATGGAGAGCGGATAGCGTTGTTGGGTCATTTGAGTGCCAAGGTCGAGGGCTACGACACGCGTGATTCGTTGCATCCGGTCAAGGCGGTCGAGGAATCGGCAGATTCCGGCGTAGGTTCCGTCGCATCTCAATTGAATATCCAGTTGCCGGCAGCCATCCGCCTTGGTTACCGGCCCCCGAGTGTAGTCATTAATCACGAACTCATCGGGTAGAATCGCATCACTGATCTGTTCCAGAAACTCCGCCTCGCGCGGTTCGTCGGGAACGCGGCGCCGAACATCTTCGGCCGTCTGGCGCTGCTCGGCACGGCTCGCCGTAAGAGTGGCAAACTGGCCTCGAATCTTGGCCGATCCCCGCAGCTGTTGCTGAAGGGCGGTGATGCGCGTCTGCAGTTGAGCAATCTCGTGCGAGCGTGGCACGTAGAGCCATAGGTAGAACGCCAGGCCGGCGAGCGCCAGCGTGCTGAGCGCGGCAGCGTGTAGCAGGCTGCCGAGCGTTTTGAGTTGTTGGCGTTGTGGGTTCGGCATCTATGCCATCCTGTGACTACAAGTCGTTGTCTCTCGTTCGGGCGTGTTGTGCCGCCTCTAGAACGTACAGACCATCGTGTACCGTCGAGCGGTCGTGTCGGCGACGATTTCTTCCTGAGTTGTGTCGAGTCGAACTTGTCGAAAGAGACCCGTTTTCCGGAGCGCCGTCGCCAGCCGAGCAATCGACAGGTTGTTGACAGCAAGGCCCTCGAGTCGGATTTCAGACGACGCGGTTGGGGAAGTGGCCGGACGTCGATTTCCCGAAGACTCGAGCGCGTAGATCAGTCGACTGACCGACACATCACCCCCGCACTCGGCGGCCGATTGGCTCACAATACCGACTATGGTCAACGCGGGATGCCGTTGCGACAGCTGACCGGCCAACGATTTGCGGTGGTCGATGGCGGCCATCTCCAGCTGCAAAGTCTTCAGATCGGTCGCCAGCCTCTTAACCGGGGCGTAGCGTTGGTTGAGTGAATCGAGCGACACCTCGAGGCGTTCGAGTTTTTCATGTTGGTGCCAGAAGGTCGCGGCACCGCTGATCGCCAGAAGGCTTCCGATCAGTGTCCAGAAACGAAGGTGGCTGCGAATCACACTTCGGCGTTGGTGGGCAATCGGCAGGAGATTCAGGAACGTCATGATTGCTCCTCCCACGCAAGTGCCGACAGGGCAATCGCCGGGCCGAGCATGACCGTTGGGATTTCGATGTCCAGCGGATTCCGGAACGATGCGGCGCCCAACTGCCACGGCTCGACGACCAGTTGAAGTTGCTGGGAGAGCCAGCGATCGATGCCGGCGAGCGTGGCACCGCCACCAAACAACAACATCCGGTCGGGTCGAATGGCCGGGCGATGCGCTCCTATGTAGTCGATGGTCCGGCGCAGCTCGTCACACAGGGTCTGCAGAGAGGGCGTCAAAATGTCGTGGACCAGCCGGGTCAACTCGTGACTCTCCACGCCGGCTTCCCTACCGCCGGTCCCATATTCTCGGGCCACCTGCCTCGCCTCGTCCCAGTTCACCTCAAGTGTCGATCGTAATCTACGGAGCACGCCGTCAAAGCCGGCACCTCGCAGACATCGAGTGACGACGGGGCGACCATCCACGATCAGGCAGAACGTGGCCCGCGAGAATCCCCAATCGACGGCGGCGATCCGCTCGGGATCGGGGCGCGGGACGCGAGTACGGCGCGGGGGCGGCCAGAGGCG
>CAYNDU010000435.1:0-5467 GCA_964395615.1 uncultured Pirellulaceae bacterium
GTCAGAGGCCCCCGGTTTTTCACTCTGGGACCGTCGCAGCGTCCTGATCCGACGCCGGCCGGAAGATTCTTCATGATCGACACGTTTTCCACGCGTCTCATCCGGGCCGTCGCATTTTTTTTTGCCATGTAAACGACGAAAGCCGGTCTTTTTCCGGGCCTCGAAACGCATCCGTCGAAAACTTCCCCGGGCATGGTTTACAGGAGTGCTAGCACTTGTAGAATCACGTCCCGCGATTCACCGCGACGGCCTCTCGGGCCGACTAGTTGCGATGGGTAGGTTGCACGGATTTGTCGTTCATTATGGAAAGCGCTGCCGACGCCGGCGGCGGAAGCTTGAGGCATATTCATGTTTCAAGTGACCCGTATCACGGGGTGCGATGCACCGGCGGAAGAGCTGTGCGCAGAGGATGCGTGAGGACGTGACAAAGAGCGGTAGGGATATCGACCCAGCGCTGCAAAAAGCGGTGCTTGCCGAGGTCGGCCAGGAGCGATTCGACTTGTGGTTTGGTGAGGGGGTGACCCTGCGCCTGACCGACTCGTCGCTGTGCGTCGCTGCTGAGAACCAATTCGCGCTTGACCGCTTGCGCCTGCATTTCCAGGAAGCACTTCGGTCGGCCATGGTGTCGTTGACCGGCATGGCTTCGCCCATCCAGTTTCAGCTTGAGGATTCCCTTCCGCCGGCACCGGAAGAGGGAAAGAGAGATTCTGCCGACTCGACCCCCGCTATCCGAACGGGAAGTGAACCGAGGGGATCGACGGCACGTTCCGATCCATCTGACGATCGTGCCCATCCCGGGCCGAGCGGAACGCGAGGCAACTGTTTCGCTCAACGCCGCTTTCAACACCTCGATTCCTACCGGGTCGGAAGAGGCAATCGCGTGGCAATGACGGCGGCTCAGATGGTTGCCGAACGGCCCGGCAATATGTCGCCTCTATTCCTTTTTGGTCCGAGCGGCACGGGCAAGACGCACTTGCTCGAGGGCATCTGGTCGGCCTCGCGCCGACAGGCTCGTGGCCCGCGCGTGCTTTACCTGTCGGCCGAGCAATTCACGACCATGTTCCTCGAGGCGTTACAGGGGAAAGGACTGCCCAGTTTTCGGCACAAGTACCGACATTTGGACGTACTGTTGATTGACGACGTGCAGTTCTTTATTGGAAAGCGCGCAACGATCGTTGAACTGCAATACACGATCGATACGATGTTGCGTGAGAATCGCCAGTTGGTGTTGGCCGCTGATCGCTCGCCGGCTCAACTGACCCGTCTGGGCAACGAGTTGACCGCGAGATTCTCGGGCGGCCTGGTTTGTGGGATCGAGCCGGCCGATTATGAGACTCGTTTGGCGATCCTGAAACAACGATCTGCCGAGTTCGGCCTGGCGGTCGACGAGAGCGTCCTGGAGCACATCGCCGAGCACATCGAAAGTGATGCGCGACGATTAAAGGGTGCCTTGCACCGGTTGCAGGCGGGAAGCCGGGCATTTGGTCGACCCATCACGATCGACCTGGCCAGGGAATTGTTGGCCGACTTGGGGGACATGGGGCAGAGCGTCGTAAAGCTGAAAGACATTGACCGAGCTGTTTGCGACGTCTTCGGGCTTGAACTCAGCAGCTTGCGATCGTCGCGAAAGACGCGCAACATCAGTCAGCCGCGAGCCTTGGCCATGTGGTTGGCCCGCAAGTACACTCGAGCCGCGTATTCGGAAATCGGCGATTACTTTGGATCCCGCTCGCATAGCACCGTGATCTCGGCCAATCGGCGCGTTAACGATTGGATAGATCACCGTCAACCGATTAACCTGGCGCAGGGCCACTGTGATGTGCGCGAGGCGGTGCGCCGCGTTGAATTGCAGATGCGTTCCGGCTAGAGGCCGAGGCCGGCCACGGGACCCTCGGTCGACCGGGGCGCTCCCCACACCGGGTCGACGCACTGCACCGCCGGCGGACATGAACTGAGAATTGGGTGGACGACAAAGACGTTTCAGCGAGCAAGGGAGCCTCAACATGCAGATTGGATTCCATACCGATGCGTTCAATTCCGCCTATTGGAACTTCGAAAAATGTCTGCAGTGGGCGCAACGAAATGACGTGCACTGGATCGAGTGCGGCGTGATTGATGGAGTGTCCTGGATCCACGGGCTCGGCTATCAGCCGCACGTAGCCCTTTATGAGGACCCCGAGCTTCTCCGGCGGAAAATGGAATCGTACGATGTCCGCTTCTCGCAGATCGATGCCGCCTTTCCGTTGTCGGGTAAGGATGGCCCGCTTTACGGCGTGCCGTATGTATTGAAGTCCATTCCCTGGGCGCGGCACGCCGGCTGCGATCGTGTGGCGACGACTGACGGGCTGGACAAACCACCGGGCCTGTCAGATGACGACGCGATGGACATCATGAAGCGCAGCTACGAACAGATCATCGAGGTGGCGGAGGCTTACGAGGTGATCGTCGACATTGAGGTGCATGGATATTTTACGACGAACCCTGAAATGATGGCTCGCATGCTCGATTTCTGCGACAGCCCCTACTTCGGCATGAACCTGGATACCGGAAACACGTTTATCGCCGGGCGAGATCCGGTCGCCTTTTGCGAGCAGTTCATCGACCGCGTGCGACACGTCCACATCAAAGACGTCAGCGAATCGCTCGCGGCGGCCGTTCGAGGTGAGGAAACGGGCATCGCCGTCAGCCAGTGTGCTTTGGGCGACGGCGTCAACGCCGACAATATCAAGCAAGTGCTCGCCCGCTTACACGAATTCGGATACAACGGGGTTTTGAGCATGGAGTGCGAGGGACAGGCAGGGCCGATGATCGAACAGTCGTTGGCGTGGTTGCGGAAGACGCTGTCTGAATTGAATATCGCCTGACAGGGTGACCGCGAATGGCGGCTCGGCGTTTCGTCCCTCGGCGATTCGTCACCCCGGCGATTCGGTCCCCCGTGAGACACGCCCCCCTCGAAATGCGGGGAATCGATTCACAATTCTCGACCGAATCGAACGAATAGACCTAGACGTTTACTGCGGCGCCCGAGCGAGCGACGATCGGCCGACAAGGCTTCGCGCCGGCTTAGGCACTGCCGAGAGCAATTTCAAGCGAGAGGGACCCTGCCGTGTCCACAGCCCGAGACCGTGGTCGACAACGCATTGACGAACTTGCGCCTATTCTGTGGCGCAACGGATCGCTCATCGCGCTCCTGTTGATCGCCTTGATCGTTGTCATCGAGTCGACGACGATTTTTTACCGTGTCGACGCAAGTGACGAAGGAGTCGTGTTGCGCTTCGGCCGGCATGATCGCACATCCCCGCCCGGCCTGCACATGAAACTCCCCTGGCCCATCGAACGAGTTTACGACGTGCCGGTCCAGCGTGTTCAGACGTTGGAATTCGGCTTTCATACAAAACGGGCCGGCCGAGTGACGGAGTACGCCCCTCAGAGTTCGGCCAATCTGGAAGTTGCCGAGATGTTGACCGGCGACCTGAACCTGGCCAACGTCGAGTGGATTGTGCAGTACCGGGTCAAAGACGCCGCGGATTACATGTTCCGACTCGGCTCCGTCGAAGAACTAGGAGTGGAGGCGTTACCTTCCGGAGTTCAGTCGGACCCGAACACCGCCGTTCCTGATTCCATCAACGACATCTCCGAATCGGTATTACGCAAACTGGTCGGTGATAAGAGCATTGACGCGATTCTGACGTTTGGACGCGAAGAAATTGCGACGAACGCCAAGCAGGAAATCCAACAGATGCTGGATGAATTTGAGGCCGGCGTGGAGATCGTGACCGTCAAGCTGCAGAGCACTTCGCCGCCCGAACAGGTCAAAGACGCTTTTCAGGAAGTTAACCGCGCTCGCCAGAATAAGGAACGCGTGGTCAACGATGCCGAAGGTGAAAGGAACCGGCAAATCCCCGCCGCGCGCGGCAAGCGAGACCAGGCCATTCTGGAGGCGGAGGGCTACCGTGAACGCGTGGTCCGCGAGACGAAGGGTCGAGTCAGCGCGTTTCTTTCCAAGCTGGCCGAATTCGACAAAGCTCCGGAGGTCACCCAACAACGACTCTATCTGGAGGCACTCGAGGAAGTGCTCGAAAACGTCGGTCAGAAGACCATTCTGGACGAATCGCTCAATGGCCTCTTGCCGCTGCTGAACCTGGATCGGGACGCGGCACCCGGTAACACGACCGGAAAGAAACCCACTCCTCGCACCAGCGTGCCCACGACCGGACGCTCGCTCTACTCCGGATTGAGAGGTGAACAATGAAGAGTAAAGTAACTGTCGTCGTTTCCGTGCTTCTGGTCGTCGCCGCCATGATCTTCTACTCAAGCATCTTCGTTCTCGACGAAGGGACACAGGCCGTCGTCACTCAATTCGGCCGTCCCGTTCGGTTTGTGACCGACGCCGGCCTGCACTACAAGACGCCGATGGTCCAGGAGATTCACCGGCTTGAGAAGCGCACGCTTCCGTGGGACGGTGCCGCCGAAAGCATGCAGACTCGCGACAAGAAACGAATCTTCATCGACGTCTGGGCCCGCTGGAAAATCGACGATCCCGAGAAGTTCTTCCGGGCCGTGCGTACCGAACAAAGAGGCCAGAAGATCCTCGATGACCTGGTCGACTCGTCCGTGCGAAACATCGTCGCGCGCAACAAGCTGATCGATGTCGTGCGCAGCACGAACGACAAATTGACCTATGAGGATGATAAAGTGCGTGAACTGGCTCGAAACAGCGATTCCACGGCCGACGTGGTTACGTCAGGCCGTTCGGAAATGGAAAAACTCATCCTGCAAAACGTGTCGGCCGACCTGAAGAAAAACAACTACGGCATGGGCCTGGTCGCCGTACGCGTCAAACGAGTGAACTATGTCGAATCGGTAAAGGTCGCCGTCTATGAACGCATGCGCAGCGAACGTCTTCGTATCGCTCGACTGTTCGAATCCGAAGCCGAAGAGGAACAGAATAAGATCCTCGGTCTGACCCAGAAAGAACTCGATGAAATCGAAGGGGACATGAAACAGGAAACGGCTGGCATCATGGGTGAGGCGGATGCGGAAGTCATTCGCCTGACTGCCGAAGCCTACGACCAGTCCCCGTCGTTCTTCGAGTTCCTGAGGAGGCTTGAGGTCTACAAGACGGCCCTCGGTGACGATACGCGCCTCATCCTGACCACCAACAGTGAGGTCTTCCGGCTGCTCAAGGAACTGCCGAACGTTGTGCCCTCCCATCGCGCCTTGACACCGATTCCAGAGGCCGGAGCCACGCCCGCCCGGAAGCCATAGACCGGAAGCCATAGACCGGACAACATCGCCCGGACAACATCGCCGGGCCGATGGACGTGTGGGTTAGGGTAAAGGGGTCAGGAGTCAATTGCCGGAACGGCCCGTAGGGTGCTTCGCACAATTGACTCCTGACCCCGTTACGTCCTCAAAAAAATCTGGGGAAGTCTTCGCTCTCGAAGCGCATTCCAACGCTGATCCC
>CAYNDU010000436.1:0-5463 GCA_964395615.1 uncultured Pirellulaceae bacterium
CCTCCAAAAGGGTCCTGGGGGTGAGAACGGTCATCGCCAGTTCTTTTGACCCGATAAGCCGTGCTCACTCGGTAACTCTCGACAAAGAAGTACTCGGGCTTGCCCCGTATTCAACACAGGTGATGAACCTCAATCACATCACGCAGTCCACGCTGATTCGAAACAACACCATCACGCCCTATACTCGAAATGCCTTCCTGGCGCGTGCGCAGAACATGACCATCGAGGGCAACACTCTGGACTGTTCTCATGGTGGCGTCTTCGGACTGAACCTGAACTCCGCAAGCGGACAGGATGACGCACGACTTCGCGATGTCCGAGTATCCGGCAACACTTTTCTTTGCCCCGGCAACGTCAGCCTCGTTGTGCTGCGACCCTATCACGACGAAGACGGCGTCCCCGATACGCGGGACGTAGAGATCTCCAACAATTCGTTCCACGTCGGCAACACCCCAGCCATAAGGATCAGCGGAATCAAGGGGGTTCGTCTGCGAGCCAACCGGATCATGAGAAATGGGCAAGCGGTGCCGTTTCCATCAGGCTTCATCGATATAAGCAACTGTATCGATGTCGCGTTGGAATCCACCTCACTCACTGGAGAGTCGGACAAATGAAGACGATGAGGAACTGCGCTCGTCCGGTCAAGTAATGTCTTTGTCTCCTTAATCCAAAGGTAACCGTTCTTCTTCGCCCACGAGGACCTGGTGAAACTGCTGCTCGAAAAAGGCGCCTCCGCCAATACCAAGAATGGTCGGGGCGAGACGCCTCTGGACGTCCTCTCGGCAGACGTGATGTTCATGAAAAGTTCACGTAGAAGGTCTTTTTCTGCAGATAGTTTTCCATCCCGTACTTGCCGTCTTCCCCTCCGATTCCGCTGAGTTTGAAGCCGTTGTGGAAGCCCTGACGCTGTTCGCCGATCGGCCGGTTCACGTAGATCTCGCCAAAGTCCAGTTCCTGGACCAGGCGTTGGACGCGTCGCATATCGCGAGTGAATACGTAGGCGGCAAGACCGAAGTCACTGTCGTTGGCCTGTTGAAGCGCTTGTTCGAAGCTGCCGATCCTGGCGATTGGCACGACGGGGCCGAAGAGCTCGTCGCGCATAATCGACATGTCGTTCGTTGCGCCGGTCAGCACGGTCGGTTCATACCAGAAACCCCGGTCGAACATGCCACCGGCCGGGCGTTTGCCGCCCAACCTGACCTGGCATCCATCAGCAACCGCCCGCTCGACCATCGAGTCGATTTTGTCCACTTCCTCTCGACTTACCTTTGGACCGATATCCGTGTCGTCACGCAGTGGATCGCCCACTTTCAATGCCGCACTTCCGGCCAGAAATCCCTCGAGAAAACGGTCATAAACGGTTTCATGGACGTACATGCGCTCGTTGCAGGTGCAGACCTGGCCGCAGTTTACGTAGCGGCTGATCAAGGCGCAGCGGATCGCCTGGTCAACGTCGGCGTCCTCCATCACAATCAAGGGTGCCTTGCCACCCAGTTCCAGGCGGATCGCGGTGATATTCTCGGCTGCCAGGTGATAGAGCCGCTTGCCCGTTCGAACGCTGCCGGTCATGCTGACCAGGCGAGTGATCGGGTTGGTGACGAGTTCTTCCCCGACAGTCGCTCCGCCGGGGACGATGTTCAACACACCGGCCGGAAGACCGGCATCGGTCGCCAATTGACCCAGCTCCATGGTGGCCAACGGAGTGAGCGGCGGCGGCTTTACAACCATGGTGTTGCCGGCGACCAGTGAGGGTCCGAACTTGCGACCGGCCAGGGCAACGGGAAAATTCCATGCGGTCAGGCCCACGGTGACGCCGTACGGTACGCGGTGAATCCAGATATGCTCGTTCGGCTCATCGGACGGAAACAGGTCGCCTTCGATTCGTCGGGCGCCCTGGGCCGGGAAGTCGATGTAGTCGATCGTCGCATCGACTTCAACCAATGCCAGGGAGTACTTCTTGCCTTGTTCTCGCGTCAGGAGTTTGGCCAACCGTTCGCGGTTTTCCCGGAGCTTTGCGGTAAATCGCATGAGCAGTTCTCCTCGCTGGGCCGCTGGGAGCGCGGCCCATTGAGGTTGGGCGTCGCGAGCCGCTTCGAGCGCCCGGCGACCGTCCTCGACACCGGCGTCGGGAACGACCGCGATGACCTCTTCGTTGGTGGGGTTGAGCACCTCGATGTTTTCATTCGATGAGGAGTCGACCCACTGTCCACCGATATACATCCGATAGTGGTCGATACCGTTGACGGTTTTTTTCATCTGAGTCATATCGTTGTTCCCTTCAACTTCACCGCCCCATCCAGCCGCCGTCGACCGTTATGATGGTCCCGTGCATGTAGCCGGATGCGGCGGACGCCAGAAATACCACCGGTCCCTTGAAGTCGTCCGGATCGCCCCAACGACCGGCGGGAATCCGAGAGAGGATGGCGGGATTACGAACTGGATCGACCTGTAATGCCGCGGTGTTGTCCGTTGCAACATAACCCGGCGCTATGGCGTTGACATTGACGCCTTTGCAGGCCCACTCGTTCGCCAAGGCCATCGTCAGTTGACCGATGCCGCCCTTGCTGGCAGCGTAGCCGGGCACCGTGATTCCGCCCTGATACGTTAACAGGGAGGCGGTGAAGATGATCTTCCCGCTGCCGCGAGCGACCATCTCCTTCCCGAACTCACGGCTCAACACGAACTGGGCGTTGAGATTCACCTCGATGATCTTGTCCCAGTATTCGTCCGGATGCTCCGCAGCCGGGGCACGAAGGATCGTGCCGGCGTTGTTCACCAGAATGTCGATCTGCGGCCCCTCCTTCTTGACTTGCCGGACGAACTTGTACAACTCGTCTCGCACGCCGAAATCGCACGCGTAGCCGCGGAATGAACGGCCTAAAGCCGTCACCTCGCCTTCCACGGTGCTGCCGCTGGTCTCAAGCGTTGCGGACACGCCGACGATGTCGGCACCCGCCTCGGCCAGCCCAATGGCCATGGACTTGCCGATGCCCCGTTTGCAACCGGTAACCAGAGCGGTCTTGCCGGACAGATTGAAATGATCGAGTACGCTCATGTCGACTCTCCACACTGAATGACGTATTTCATGCCGGCCGGGTCGGCATCGATCGTTTCGAATACCTGCTGCGCTTCATCGATCGGACTTACCTGTGTGATGATCGAATCGATCGGCAAACGCTGTTGCCCCAGCAACTGAATGGCCTGTTCGAAGTCTTCCGGCTCGTACAGGCGCGTACCAATCATGCGAATTTCGGACCAAAAGAACTTGAATAGATCCACCGGCTTGGGTTGCGGATGGATGGCCACCATCACAATCCGGCCGCGGACATTGGGCAGTTCGGTCATCGCTTCCACTCCGGCCGCCGAACCTGACACCTCGAACACCACATCGGCCATGGCGTCATCGGTCTTCAGGGCAACCTCTTTCACCAGGTCTTGCTCAGATGGATTCACTGTGTCCAATCCCAGGTTCCTGGCCAGATTCAGCCGAGCCGGGTTCACTTCGGAAACGATCACACGTGAACCTCGTTCGCGAGCGACCAGTGCGATCAATAGTCCGATCGGTCCACCACCGATGACAACGCTACTCTCGCCGTCGGCGACTTCGCCCAGCCGTACATCGTGACAGGCGACCGCGACCGGTTCGACCAGAGCGCCGTCAAGCAACGAGACGTTTCGGGGCAGCTTGTGCAACGTGTAGGCCGGCACGGTCCACGAAGCCTGCATTGCGCCCGGCGTATCAATTCCGAGGAACTTCAGATTCTTGCCAACGTGCGAGCAACCCTTGTCGAAGGGCGTCGGATCGCCGAATTGCAATGGTCGCACGGCTACCCGATCGCCTATGGCAAAGCCGTCGACGCCGGGGCCAATGGCCGCCACTTCCGCGGAAGCTTCATGGCCGATGATCTTCGGAGGACGGACACGACCATCCATCGCCCCATGGTAGATATGGACGTCGGTTCCACAGACTCCACAATAGGCCACGGCCAGTCGCACTTCTCCCGGGCCCGGAGCCTTCGGCTCGCTTGTTCCGGTGTCAAACGTCCGGTTGCCTCTGTATACCGCTGATTTCATGTCTACTTCTTTCTGTGACGAGTGGCGTCAAGCCATGGGACAACCGCTTGCCGACGCCAGTCGTTCGTTGTTCCGTTACCATCCGAACTTGAAGACCGTTGTTTCGTCGTACGGCTGACCTGCTTGCAGGACACTCCGAGGCGATTTGGGGATGTTGGGACCGTTCGGGTATTTGGAGGCTTCGCAGCAGAACGCCCGAAACTGACCAAAACGAGTTTGGTCGTTTCGAGCGAGACCATCCGACGTGTAATACCCGGTATAGAACAACATACCGGGCTCCGAAGTATACACCTCGAGTGTTCGCCCTGTAGATGGTTCGGAAAACCGAGCTACCTTATTCACGGCGCCGCCGGAGTCGGCGAAAACGTAGTAGTGCTCGAATCCGTCGGGAAGCTGCTGAAAGGAGTCACCCAGACGTCCGGGCTGCCGGAAATCGCAAACCGTCCGGGCAACGGCCCGTTCTTCGCCCACCGGCACATTTGTCTCGTCCGGGACAAGATATCGGTCGCTTTCAATCTGGACTTCGTGGTCCAGCACGTTGTCCGAGAATCCATTCAGGTTGAAGTATGTATGGTTGGTTAGCGATAGAGGTGTCGCCTGGTCCGTTTGTCCTGTGTAGTGGATCTTCAATTGGTTTTCTTGCGTCAGCCGATACTCCACCGCGACTTTCACCGTGCCTGGATATCCTTCCTCACCGTCGCGGCTGACCAAGGTCAGGCGCAGCACGCCGTCGCCCTGCTCTTCAGACAGTTCGGCATCCCAGACCCGTTTGTCAAAACCGACGATTCCACCGTGCAGGTGATTCGGGCCGTCGTTCGTGGCGATGGGATACCGGCGTTCATCGATCGTAAACGTGCCATCCTTGATGCGCCCCGCATAGCGGCCAACGATGCAACCGAAGTAGGGCGAATTCTCCCGATATGTTTTGCTGAAGTAGCCTTCCAGCGCGTCAAAGCCACAGACGATATCGGCAGGCGTTCCACGTCGGTCGGGAACGACGATTGAGGTGACGATGCCGCCGTAGTTCGTGATCTTGACGGCCACTCCCTGGTCGTTCTCCAGTGTGAACTGTTCAACCGGTTGGCCATCAACCTGGCCAAAGGGCTCATGTGCGATCCTCATCGATTCGTATTCCTTCCTATCCTAAAGGGGCCCGCGTGAGCGCCGATGTAGCCGTTGCCGGCTGATCGGTAGCCGCATCCGAGGCAAACTTATTGCCAATGGAAATGATCAGAATGCCAGTGACCATACAGGCCAGCCCGATGTACAAGAGGTTCTTGGCTTTCGCGGAAGCGAGCTTCCATTCGCCGGTTACGAGCCCGCTGACGATTGCGGTCACCACGCAGGCCGTGTTGAAGATCGCGTAACCTACCGTGTTACCGACCGCTC
>CAYNDU010000437.1:0-5437 GCA_964395615.1 uncultured Pirellulaceae bacterium
GTGACCTGTATAGCCGGCGACCCGAACAGCGGGGTGGCGGCCCGATCCGCGCGCGGCGATTGGGCTCTGGGGGAAGTTGTACCGATCACGAGCCGATCGTCCGGACCGTCGGGAGGCGGACCTGGACGATGCGACGGATTGCCGAGCGATTCAGCTGGGCGACATTCAAGGGGGGAAAATGGGGATATCGACCAAGATCATCTCAGCTTGCGCTGCGCGCCGCCGGCGCAAGAATGGGCCGGCACGGGAAATCGACACGGAGCGTCGAGCGCTACTCAGCCGCACGCTCGGTTGGGGAGCCGGATTGGCGATTGTTGGAACTTCCTGGTCTCCTCTGGGGGCGAGGGGGAAGAGTACGACGACCGGCGCCGACACGAGTCGAGCGGCGCGGGACCGGGCGAGGCAGGCGATTCCGTTTCAGAAGATCCACGAGCCTCTGAGGACTCGGCTTGCTCAAATTGTCGACCGGCCGACCGTTTTTCGACGAATGCCGGTACAGGTCATCGCCTGCGATCCCGAACTCTACACTTTCCTGGTACGCTACCCGGAAGTGATCGTCAACATGTGGCAGCTGATGGGCGTGACCAAGGTGGAGATCAACCGTACGAGCTCCTTTGCCTTCGATGCGAAGGACGGTGCTGGAACGGTCAGCAAGGTCCAGTTGGTCTATGGTACGCGAGACAGCCATCTGTTTCTGGCTGATGGCTACTATGAGGGGCCCATGGTGCGTCGTCGAGTTACGGGACGGTGCGTGTTACTCTTAACCACCAGGTTCTCGCAGGACAATCACCACCGGCCCTTCGTTTCCAGTCGGCTGGACGTATTCGTGCAGCTTGACAACGCGGGTGCCGAGTTCATCGCCAAGACGCTCCACCCATTCTTTGGGCACACGGCCGATAAGAACTTCGCGGAGTCTACCAAATTCCTCGGTCAGGTTTGTCGAGTGGCAGAGAACAACGGGCCTGGGGTCCAGCGGCTTGTAACTCGACTGACCCACGTCGATCCTTCGATCCGTCGCCGATTCTCGGACGTGACGACGGCAATCAACCAGCGAGCGATCATGCGCACGATGCTGCCTGAAACGGAACCGGCCGCAGCACATCTGAGCGATCATTCCGATCCGCCGCCCGACCCGGAGTCGATGCGGTAGATGCTCGGTATGGCAAAACGGGATGACGGCCGACCAGGCATCGGCTTTACTCGGCGGCATCCTTCGGCTTGGCAAAGTGATCGAGGGCCGTCTGTCGTATGGAGCGGAGATCGAGTTTTCCGGTCCCTAGGATCGGCAACTCGTCAACCTCCACGTAACTGTCTGGGGACGGAATGTAGATATTGGGCAGGCCGGCCTCAGAGAGTTTTTTTGCAAACTCGGCCGGTGATTGTTCGAGCCGAGTGTGGACGACGACCAACCGTTCGCCTTTGCGCGGATCCGGCACCGCGGTGACCACGGCCCTCAACCCGTCCTCCGAATCACCGATGATCCGTGCCAGTTCTTCCTCGATCTGAATATGCGGGATCATCTCGCCGCCGATCTTCGAGAATCGACTCTCGCGGCCCGTTATTCGGATGAATCCATCGTCGTCGATCAGCGCGACATCGCCGGTCGTATACCAGCCGTCCTGGATCGCTGCGTCTGTCAGATCCTGTCGACCGTAATAGCCTCGCATGATGTTGGGCCCCTTGATCAGCAGCATGCCGGCCTCGCCGGGTGGGAGACGTTCGCCCGTATCGAGATCGACGATTCTTGCCGACACTCCGGGGATGGGTCGGCCGACGGTCCCCTCTTTCGCATCATGTTGCTGGGGGTCATGGCTTCGGGCGGCAGGAATGTTCACCGAGGCCAACGGTGCCGTTTCAGTACAACCATACCCTTCGACCGGTCGCACACCGAATTTCGCCTCAAACTGATCGGCCACTTCGGGTGGCAGTCGTTCGGCGCCGGTAACGACCACGTCGAGGGACGAGAAGTCTTCGGGTTGGCAGCGGCGAGCGTAGGATCGGAGAAACGTCGGCGTGGCCAGCAGCAGAGTCCCACCTTGTTCGCGGCAGAGCTTGCCGACTTGCCGCGCATCGAGCGGGTTGAAGTGATAGACACCCTTCAGGTCCAGGCTCAGTGCGGTCCACATCGTTATCGTATAGCCGAACGAGTGAAAGAAAGGCAGGATTCCGAGCACAACATCGTCGGGCGTGATGCGGACCACCGTTTCGACCGCTTTCACGTTGGACGCAACGTTGCCATGCGTCAGCATGACACCCTTGGGGTCACCGGTCGAACCCGACGTGAAGATAATCGTCAGCAAGTCGTCGATCGGAACCTGTTCGGTCTTGAAGAGACGGACCAGCCCGCCGGCAGGCAGGGCGTACGCCTGGAACGCCGCGGCAAGTTTATCGCCGATCGAGATTTTCTCTCGGAGGTCTTCGGCATAGACCAGATCGACGTCGAGTTCGAAATCGAATTTCTCCATGAATTTGCGACTGGTCAACACGTGCTTGATGCCGGCCTGATCGATGCAGGACTGCAGGACGCGAGACGAGACAGTGTAGTTCAGATTCACGGCCACTCGCCGATCGAGGGCGAGTGCTGCGTTTACGACCATGGCCGGAACCGTTGGCGGCAGCAGCAGGCCGATATGTCGCTCGTCGGACGCCAACACCTCCCGGCTGAGCAATCGTCGCAGAATCAGCGTACGCATCAGCAACGAGCCTCCTTTGAGCTCAGCGCCCAAAGAGTCGGCCACTTTACTTCGCCACTTCTGCCGTTTGCAGTTCCGTAGGAATTCAGTGGTCACGCGCGGCATGGTCTCGGTCCTTTCCTGTATGGCACGGGCACCCAGGTCTTGTACGGCTCGTCGCAATTCGTGGCGATCCGGTGCACCGGACAACGGCTTTCCAAAGTGTATGGAGACCGGATAGGGGAGCCGGCGAGGCCATTTCCAGAAGAACTTACCACCGTGGAAACTAAAAATGCTACCCCAAAGCTCGTCCATGTAGACCGGCACGACCGGTACATCCACCCCTTCCATCACTCGCAGCAAGCCGCCACGAAACGGCTGGATTTGACCGCTCCGTGATATTCGACCCTCGGGAAAGATACCAACCAACTCGCCTCGCCGGAGCGCTTCCCGTGCGGCCTCGAGCGCTGCCCGCGCCTCATCAGGCTCAGGACTCACCAGGATGACTCCGGCAAGCCGCGCGAGGCCGCGAAACACGCGGCCCCGAAAATGCTTGACAAATGCCACGACACGGACCGGACGAGAACTGGTCAGCAAGAGAAAGATTCCGTCCAACCAGGAAACATGGTTCGATACGAGCAACGCACCGCCGGTTTGAGGAAGCCGCTCGCGATGAAAAACCCGAATACGATAGAGCGTGTGCCCGGCCAACCACGCGAGAAAGCGGACGGATGCCTGCGGAATGACGAACACGATGTAGAGAAATACGGGCAGCGTAAAAACCCCAGCCAAGAAAAATATCTGGCGCGCCGTCATCAGCGGTAAATCGGTCGCCTGATCAAATACTTCCTTTGCCAACTGCACTTCGCTCTTCTCTTGAAATAACTCGTAGTAGTCATATTTGTCCAGAAAATCACCGGCCGCCTGGCGTTGCTTCAGTTCGGTCCACATCAAGCGGGCGATCACCGCAGTACGTTCCGCCGGCTCGGCGCGCTCAATCGACTCGGTCATCTGCGGCGCCTCGACCGAATCGTGGGAGCGAGGGTCGGCAGGCGATTTGTCATCTGCCGTCGTCGGCCGATCGGCAAGGTGCAACTTCCACGCTTGCGCGAATTCGGCATCCAGACGGTCAACGTCCGCGCGCTGGGCCGGCGTCAGTTGCTTCCAGGACTCTTGCAGAGCGGCGACGTTCGCGAGCTGTCCGCTATAGACCGGGTAACGGAGGGCGGCAAACCCGATGGCCGAACACAAGACGCCCGAAAAGACGAGAAAGTTGGTCGCCGCAAGAATCGACCCGCGAGTCTCTACCGGGCTGCGATGCTGAAGGTAGGCTTCAAGCGGTACGGAAAACAGGCCGGCACTGGTGCCTAACGCCAGTAGCAAGAGGCAGGCCCAGACCAATCCCATCGTCACGCCATCGGTTGACTCCAGAATCGTCCCCTGCGCGGTAAACAACAAGATCGAACAGGCCGCTACGCCAAACGCTCCGATGGGAAGAATGCCCAGTTCGATGTGGTCTCCCGACCAGATGCCGGCAAGAACGCTTCCAAAGCCGACTCCGGCAATCAACGATATCAACAATGGGATCTTGTCCGTCTCGTTCAGGGCTCCTCCCTCAAAAGCAAACTGGTCAATATTCAATTGAGCTAGTGCGCCGACCGACCAGAAGAAGACGACGCCCAGTGCGACACGCAGCAATGCTCGATTCGACGCGAGGCGGCGCAGATCACGCCAGGTCTGACTGAACACGTCCCAGGGGAACTTCCGTCTGGCGTTGGCCACGGGCAAACGACGTATTAACAAACTCAGCCCCAATCCCACCGCGGCAATGGAGAGCAAGACAACGGCCGACAACCACCAACGTTCCTTGCCGCGAAAACCGGTCGCGTCGCTCAACCAACTGCCCAGTACCATGCCAATAACCGTTGCGGAAACCGTCGCAAGGCCAAACAGGCCATTGGCCGCCGAGATCTTCTCGCGCGGCAGGAGCTCCGGAATCGAGCCCATCTTCGACGGCGAGAAAAGAGCACTCTGTGCACCCATTAACGCCACGACCGTAAACAGAAAGATCAGGTTGAGTGTTGGCGGAGCTTCGCACGAGATCGCCACGATCCCAAGGGTCATGATCACAACTTCCGCGATCTTGCACCCGATGATCACCTGCCGTTTGCTGAACCGGTCCGCCAGGTAGCCGGCCGGAGCAGCCAGAACCAGATAGGGGATGACGAAGCAGGCCGTTCCGGCCATCAGGATATTGCCCACATGCGATGGGTCGACGTAATCCTTGCCGATGCCGATCGCCAGCCAGCGAAAGACGTTATCGTTGACCGCAGTGAGCAGCTGGGTCAGCAATAGAGCGATGAAACTGATCGAGGAGAGACTGCGTTGCCGCCGTCCACCCTCACCGTCTCGGGGGACCACTTCCTCTTGTGCCTCTTGGGCCGTGTTCCCAGTTTCCCCATCACCAACTTGACCGGCCATGAACGTCTCCGGATCCGTCATGTCGTTCGGCGAAAATCGCCTGCCAGACCACACCGTTCGTTGGGTTAGGGCCACGCGTTTGGCTCAGCCCTCGGTGGTGCCGTCCTATAGGAGACGTAATTCCACCTCGGCATCCGACGAACGATGGGCAAGAGCTTACCACGACCGGCATCTCATTTCCACTCAGCTGAACCAACGGGCCTGTCAGGCATTCAGCACCGATCAGGTTTCGATGGAAGGGACGTCCGATGTTCCGGGCCATCCAATGCTATTTAGCCGTTCGA
>CAYNDU010000438.1:0-5426 GCA_964395615.1 uncultured Pirellulaceae bacterium
AAAAAGCCCGATGCGTCGCGGCGGCCACGATCGTGGCCGTCTTCGTGGCTCCGCGCCCCGGCTGGCCGAGCGTCATCGTGGTGCAACCCGCCTCCTGGGATCGCGTCGACGCACCCGCCGAAATATCCCCGGCTCTCGAATACAGAGCGAACCACATCCTGAATGCACGTCTCCCGATGCACATGATCTCGGGATGTGGACAAGTTGATCTGGACGGGGGCCGGAGTATTTTCCTATCGGTCTGGGAAGCGGGACTCGACCGGATGACCATCGACAACGTACGGTCACGCTCGACGTTTGCCGGGGGTGTCAACCACTTACGTCCGGACGGACACCTTGGGTCGGGGTTGGATATCAACGTTGGCGGCCCGTCGCCGTTGGGTTATTTCCCATTGTCCAGAGAAAGCAACACCAGGCGCCGAACGAGTCCATCGGACGCTCCAGGAATGGCCACCGTGCGCCCGTTGGCGGCTCGGCTGCTGCTGGCATCGGCGGCCTCCATTGCCAGCGTCACCATGGAGACTCAGCTGCTCGGGTTTCGAGGTCTAGCCGGCCGTCGTTTCCCCCGGGCGCGACGCCGCGGTGCACGTTGGCCGAACATGTCGACCGGAAGGCCGAACTCGTCCGGCGGAACGCTCTTTGATCTGGGAACATTGGGCGGGACGAAGAGTCGAGCGATATCGATCAACGCCCAGTCGACGGTCATCGGCGAAGCGGACACGTCGAGTGGCACGTCGCATGCATTCCGGTGGACACCGGAAAAGGGTGCAATGCAGGACCTTGGGACCCTGGGCGGACGATCGAGCAGCGCGCGGGGCATCAACTCAAATGGCGAAATCGTTGGCCACGCAGAAACCGAACAAGGCGCGATCCACGCCTTTCGGTGGGATCCGAAAACGCAACGGATGTCCGACCTCGGTACGCTCGGTGGTGCGGAAAGTCGAGCACTGGGTATCAACGATGTGGGGACGATTGTCGGCATCTCGCAAACCGCGCACGGACGGACCGAAGCGTTTGTGTGGGACGCGTCGACGAAAGAGATGCGCGCACTGAAATCGGTAGGCGGGGACATGAGCCACGCGGCAACGATCAGCGACGATCTACTTGTCGTTGGATACGCCACGAATGAAGAAAACGAAACGTGCGCCGTTGTGTGGGATCTGAATTCCGGCTCGGTTCGCCAGATGGGACTACCCAACATGACCGCGACCTACGGATTGGGTATCAATGCGAACAACCAGGTCGTCGGTTACGGGCAAGACGACCAGGGCACGTCACGAGCGTTTGTCTGGGACCTGACGACGGATACGATTCAAACGGTCGGTGAGGAATCAGCGGGAACTCGCGCGCAGGGGATCAACGGTCGCGGGCAGGTCACCGGCGTTATCGATCGTTCCGGCCGGTCGTCTCGAGCGTTCTTCTGGAGCGCCTCAAAGCTCGAAACCACGGTGCTCGACACGCTTGGCGGTCGTTCCGGTCGAGGCTGGGACATTAACACTCAAGGACGAGTCGTCGGTTCTTCGCTGAACCGTTGTTGCCAGGAACACGCTTTCTTGTGGATCCCTGACGACGAAGCCGGCGAGGAAATGACGTCGTTGCCCGCCGATAGCGAAGTGATCGCGGACCCGGGACTCGACGTGGGCTTTGTCACTGGACTCTCCTCCTACCTTGGGTCCGGTGCCGGCGCGGGATCGTTCGGTTCAATCGGATCAGGGTCCTCCGGCCTGGGGCAAACACCGTTCGGGTCGGTCGGCGCGGGCGGGGGCGCGTTTGGCGGTAGCGGTGGCGGCGGTGGCGGCGGATCGGGCGGAGGCTCGACGGGAGGTGGCGGATTCGGTTCGGGCGGAGGCACCGCGGGCGGAGGCACCGCGGGCGGAGGCACCGCGGGCGGAGGAACCGTACTTGGACACGCGCCGGAACCCGCGTCCGTCGTGGTATGGCTGGTCCTGCTGCTCGGCGGTCTGGGATGGGAATACCGTCGCCGGAGAACCAGGATCTACGCCGAATGAAGATCGGGCCCCGTCGCGTCTTGCTCTTCGGTACGTCCCAACGTAGCGACCGATAACCGGGGAGAGGGGAACGATGCGCAACGACATCGTATCCGCCGAGGACGGTTTCTAGCGACCGCTTTCCGATCACCGCAAACAACGCGCCGACTCCGCCACATTGTTGCAAAGCAACCCCCAAACGGAAACAACACGAAAAACGGGCGACACTGCGCCGGCTCTTGGACCCCGCGCCAGCCCTTGGAGTTAGCGAGATCCCGAGCGGTTTGATCGACGGATTTTGGGGCGGCCGGAAGCGCTCCGAGAAACGAGAGGTTGGCGGGAAGACACGTGTTGCCTTTGCTCGATTGATTCAGTCGCCGCAACAAAGAACACTCTGTCTCCCCTCTCCGACGTGATAGACGAAACAGGATTTCGACGCGCAGCTTGTGTCTGTATTTGCGGTCCGACGGCGTCAGTCGCAGAATCGAGAAAAAATTGCCGGATGATCGAAGAATTCACTCAACCTGTTTCGCCTCGGCCAGATAACTTGATAAGAGCGATTTGGTGTTTCGTGATGACCAACGGCAATGACCGCGGTCTTTTCTTGTAACGCACGTGATATCTGTCTGTTTGCACAAGGAGTGATCAAAGATGCCACTGACCGGAAGTCGAACGAATCCGGGCCGCTGGGACAGCGACTTGGATCCAACCATGTGCGATCGCTACAACAACGCTGAACTTTGTGTCTATTTGCGTGTATTCCTGCGCCAAGCCAACCCGGCAGGAGGGGCGGCCACCGGTACGGCTCGCGAATGGGGAACGGATGCTCACGGCACTTCCGGTACGGGCCGGGGCACCGCTCGGCGGATCGTCCGCTGGAACGACACGACGTGGAACTCCTGGACGGCGCGTTACCAGCGTGATGTTCAACGTTTCTGGGATGGCAAGTTCTGGTTAGTTGCTCGGCACGCCATGGACGAATTGGATTTTGAAGATCGTGGCGTGACCTATCGGCCCAACCTATGGTGCCGTTTCCGTTTGCGGCTGGCTCAATCAGAGGCAGCGGCTCACGCCGCAATTTCCGTCGTCCGACTTCATTCATCCGAGACGTTTTTCCGATCAGATTCGCGACATTACGACAGCCGAGATATTCAGATTTCGCGCAGCACACATGCCGGAAGAGCCTATCGGCAAAGCACGCCCGTGCATGAAGTGGGCCACCTGCTGGGTTTAGGCCATGCCGCCCAGGGCAGCGCCGCTTGCACGGCGGCAGGCAACACGGGTGCGGAGCCGTGTTACTGTGCGACGGCGTCGGATTGCGGCAACATCATGGGCGCCGGTTCGTCCAGGCGCGCGTCCAACGCCTCTCCCTGGCAACTCGCCATCGAAGAGCACGGTGGCGGTTCGCGATCGAACTGGGAAGTGAAATTGCGAAGGCACTATCCGAGAACGCTCGACCAGGTTCGACGCCGAGGTGCCGTCACGTCGCGACCGGCTCGCGGTTAGCCGGACAACTGAACCTCGATCATGTTCGATCCACAAATGAGGTAGCTGCCGGTGTATCAGTCCCGAAGGGACGGTCCTAAGCCACGCCGGGGGTGACATGGAAATGTGCCGTTGGCACTGAAGAACAGACGTTTTCCTCAGGTTCAGGTCGCGGCGAAGCCGGTTAGTTCACGCGGGAAACACTCATCCACAGATACCAGGCGGTGACACTCGGCGAGTGGTGCTCACGTGAGCTTCCGTCCCGATGCGTTCACGCTCAATTGTTGGCGGGAATTCCGCAAATTGCAAAAGCTCTCTGAGCGGAGAGACCCGTGTGATCTTGAAGGGTGACACGATTGTTTGACATCCCACATTCGCCGGGATAAGCTCGCATTGCTACCGATCCCTCAAACTGGCCCACCAACGAAATGACGAACTGATGAACATTTTCCGAGCCACCGTCTTGTGCACGCTCGGCATAGTGTGCCAGCCGGTTTTCAGGCCAGGATTCGCGATTGAGCCGAGAGAGCCGTGGGAGCAGGTCTACTCGGAAGAAGACGCCCACGGCCAAGAGGTCGTCGTCCACTGGTCATTCGACGGTGAACAACCGTTGGTCGACACGTCCGTCAACCAGTTTTCCGGCAGGCTGGAAGGGGCGCAGATTGACACGCAGGGAAAATTCAAAGGCGCGTTACGATGTTTCCCGGGCTGGCCCGTAAATGACCAGAGGCACCGTCTGTTGGTCCCCAACGAATTAGCTTTGACCCCGAAGGGACCGTTCACGATTGAGCTCTGGACCCGACCGGACCCAGCCTTCGAGGAATATCCCGAGGCATTTCTTGTCGACAAAAAATACGTCGCGGACACAGATTACCAGTTCATCATCGGTCGCCCGGACGCGAATGGCACTCGACGATTGCAAGCGAACCTGGGATTCGGCACGCGTTCGCAAACATGGTATTCAGAACCGGTCCGTTTCTCTGTCGCCACGTGGATCCACGTGGCGTTCGTCTATGACGGAGCGGGGACCGGTCGGTTCTTTGTGAACGGCAGGTTACGGGGTGAGCGATACGTATCCGGTCTTGGCAGCATTGCAGCCGGCCGACACGCGTTATCGATCGGAGACCGTGTTGGAAGTTACTACCATGGCTTTCCCGGCCTGATTGACCAGTTCAGAATCGTCAATGGCGCCCGGGAATTTCGACCGCTGGTTCTCGATCTAGCATCTGATCGTCATCATTTCGTCCGTGGCGAGCCACATGTGAAACTTGAATGCGTCTTAACGAATCTCAGACGATCCACTTCACCGGCACTGACAGTGAAATGGAGCCTGGATGGCTGCCCGACCATTACGACTCGCGTCGCTTCCCTGGCCACGCTCAAGCAAGCTCGACTGACGTACCCTCTCGACACCTGGCTTCGACCGGACAGTTACCAGGTCCGAGCAACGGTTGCCGATGAGTCCGGCTCAGAGATCGCAAGGGTGGAGATTCCGGTCAGCATCGTAGCGAGACCGGTTCCGAACCGATTTCCAGTGGTGATGTGGGGCGCGGGCCTTGACGACGCCGAGCAACTGCGCGAAATCGGATTCACCCACGCACTCGGTGTATCGGCCGACTTTGCCTGGATATTGGACCCGGCGCACTCCACGGCAGCCCCACCCGAACGCGTTGCCGAGACTCGGCGGAAGCTTGACGCGGCGCTGGCTGCCGGCATCACCTACGCCGCGTCATTGTCGCCCGGAAATTACTTGAGACAGCAGGAGCGACTGAGGCGAGTGGACAGGCAGGGTATCGCGTCATCCAATCGACCAGACATCTGCGGCTTGTTCCCTGAAGCGTCCGATTTCTGTTTTCGGGGCGGAACGGCAATATCGAACAGTTACGGCGACCTGCCCGCACTCCGCGCTGCGCTGGTGCACACGGGAGTGCGCG
The DNA here is from genome assembly GCA_964395615.1 of uncultured Pirellulaceae bacterium. Taxonomy (GTDB): domain Bacteria; phylum Planctomycetota; class Planctomycetia; order Pirellulales; family Pirellulaceae; genus CAYNDU01. Next base: position 5,408 of record CAYNDU010000438.1, read on the forward strand.
ATGTGGCTCCACCCGGTAT
>CAYNDU010000439.1:0-5408 GCA_964395615.1 uncultured Pirellulaceae bacterium
CAACGGGACGGTGGTGACGCGGCTATCGGCGGGGTCGACCTGGTGCTCGCAGATTAGTCCGGGTTGGAGGTCGCCCGCACAACGACGGCTGCCGACGGGAGTTATGCGTTTTCTCAATTACGAGCCGGCGTCTATCGCGTGCACGAAGTGCAACCGGCGCCCTGGATTGACGGGCCGGAATCGGTCGGACGCGTTGATGGGCAGCGAGTGGGCCAGTCGAGTGTGAACGACACATTCGATGCCATCATCTTGCGTTGGGGATCCCAGGGTGTGGATTATGATTTCGGCGAGTGGTTGCCTGGCAGTATTGCCGGACGCGTGCACGCGGATCTGAATGCAGATTGCGTTCTTGACGCCGAAGAGACGACACTGGCCCAGGTCACGATTCAACTGCTTGACGGTCGGGGCGAGTTGGTGGCCACGACGTTGACGGATCGGGCCGGAGAGTATCGCTTCGAGGATCTGGTCCCCGGCGAATACAGGGTCCGCGAGGTCCAGCCCCGCGACTATTTCCAGGGCGGTCAGCGACCGGGGACCGGAGGCGGAGATGCGGCGACAAGAGACTTGATCACTCGGATCAACGTCGGATCGGGTCAACATCTGGTCGACTATCATTTCTGCGAAGTGCCGCCGGCCAGCCTGTCCGGATACGTTTACCAGGATGGTCCCACGATCAAGACGCTTGACGGCTCGCTTCCGGACCGGATCGAGTCGCTGCGCGACGGCGTGCGCACGGCCGATGACACGCCCATTGAGGGCGTTGTGCTCGAGCTGCGCAATGGGCTCGACGGCACGCCGGTTCACGGATCTGCCGCCTTGCCCGGCGCATACTCCGATGGCCCGATACGCACGGTGACCGATGCGGATGGGTTCTATCGATTCCATAGCCTGCCGCCGGGCAATTACGCCGTTTACGAGGTCCATCCGGCCGGATTCGTGGACGGAATCGACACACCGGGAACGACAACCGGCCTGGCCCTGAATCCCGGCGCCTTGATCCACACGCAGGTGATTCAACGCATGGCGGGAATCCCTGCGTTCGATGCGATCGTCATGATCCCTCTACAAAGCGGACAGGCTTCGCAGGAAAACAACTTCAGCGAGGTTCGACTGCAGGGTCGATTCGTGGCCTTGCCTCCGACGATCCCGCCGGCCATCGTCACACCTCCACCCGTCATCGTGATGCCACCGGCCGTCCCATGGACCGTCACCAGCCCGGACATGCAACCCACCATCTCCGTCGCACCGACCTACGGTTCGACCAGCGGCCTTCAAATGTCGTGGCATCTGAGCATTGTCGACGGCGGTGCGCCACGTGGCCTGCAGGATGTTTATTTGACCAGTGATCGAATCACGCAACCCGTGTCGTTCTTGCACCAGACTCAGTGGGTCACCATGTCGGTCGACAAGGGATGCTGGGAGTTCGCGGCGTTCAGCAACGGGCAACTGCGGCCAACACGCCTCTCCGTTTCATTCGGCGTTCCGTCCGGAATTCCCATTGCCGGCGACTTCAACGGAGATGGCCTGGCTGAATTAGGAGTTTACGTCGACGGCCAATGGTTCATCGACGTTAACGGCAATGGAGAGTGGGACGAGGCCGATCTGTGGGCTCAACTGGGTGGACCTCAAGATCTGCCCGTCGTCGGCGACTGGGACGGAGACGGCAAGGATGATATCGGCATTTTCGGCCCGGAGTGGCCCGGCGATCCGCGAGCCATCGAGGCGGAACCGGGATTACCCGATCCGGCAAACGTTCGATTCCATACTCCAAAGAACCTGCCCCCCGAGCCGGCCGAGGCAACCGATGGCCAGCGTCTGATGAAGCACACTTCGCGAGGCGAACCACGTGCCGACCTGATCGATCATGTCTTTCGCTTCGGTAATTCGCAACACCTGCCCGTCGCCGGAGATTGGAACGGGGACGGTATCCGGACGATCGGAGTCTTCCACGAGGGAACCTGGCAACTCGACGCCGACGGCGACGGCCGTCTCACCAAACGTGACACCCGTTTTTCGTTCGGCCGAGCAGGTGATCTTCCGGTCACGGGCGATTTCAACGCAGATGGAATCGATGAAATTGGCGTGTACCGGAACGGCCAGTGGGTGCTCGACAGCAACGGTAACCAGCAACTCGACGCACACGACCAGGTTTTTCGCATGGGCGCCGAGAGCGACCTTCCTGTCGTCGGCGACTGGGACGGGGACGGCACCGACGATCCCGGCACCTATCGATTGGCGGAATAACCCCGACTCGGAACGTACCGGTAGTCAATTTCCACCAGACTTGATTTGAGTCGCCTCGGCCTTGAGCCGAGCGATGTCGGCCTCCAGACGCTCAACCTCGCCCGGCTCATCATTCTGGCGTTTGGCCCCCGCCAGCTGCTGTTCCATTTTCGAGATCTTTTGCCGAATCACTTCGAGCCGTTTCTTTGCTTTTTTGTCCATGGCATGTTGGCTTCCGTCAAGGAATCGTGCCCGCAAGGTGTCGGCACCGCAATCGGCGAACCGCCCCATTATGACGGGCGTTTGGACAGCCGTCGAGCCAGGGCAAGAGCCTCACGGCGCGTGCCGATGCGACCTGCCAGTTGAGCGTCGCGAACCTCTTCGAGCAATTCGCGAAAGCCCGGGCCGGGGGTCAGACCCGCCGACCGTAAGTCGTGACCCGACACAAGCATCGGCGGATTGAGTTGCGCCGGCGGCAGACGCAGTTGTCGGCGACAGAAGGCGATCGATGCCTGCGCAGACTCCCGGCCACCCGCGGCCGCATCGGCCAACTGAAGCAGCGAATGCACGTCGGGCGATATCAGGACGCGTTGCACCTGTGGCCAGGTGGCCGGCCCGGCCGCCAAGACAATCGGTAAACCGGCCAACAAACGCTGAATCCCCTTCCGCTCGACGTTCGCGAGCTTCCAACGACGGCAAATCCCCTCAATCCCTTTCAGGTCGGCCCCGCCTGTCCTCAAGAGGCCACGCATCCATCCGGCCGCCGCAACCGAGAAGTCTGCCGTTTCGAGCCGCTCCAGCACGTCCATCGCCTCCGCCCAAGCGTCCTCGGCGGCCAGGCTCGATCCCCCGACGCCCGGTCCCTGGCCGTCGGTCGATTCGGTTTCCACCCGATCCTCATTCCCCAATTCAGCCGGGTCGGACAGCACCGCCGTCATTGGAACGTCCTTCCACTCGGGGAGGATTGCGTCGAGCAATCCCGTCTCCCGCAGCAGTCGGGCGGCGATCGCTCGGCTGGGATGGCCCAGCATTCGTCGTAGTTCAGCACTGATGCGCTCGGCACTCACGGCCGTGATACTCGCCGCGTCGCGGGTGATGGCCCGGCGAGTCACCGAGTCGAGTTGAAATTCGAGCGTCGAAGTGAACCGAATCCCTCGCAGCATCCGCAATTTGTCTTCCGCAATGCGGGCCGCCGGGTCACCAATGGCTCGGACGACCCTCCGCTTGATATCGGCAAGGCCGTCCACGTAATCGATGATTTGCTCGCCGAGCGGGTCGAAGAACAGACCGTTGATGGTAAAGTCACGGCGTTGGGCATCGGCTTCGGCCGTCGTGAACTCGACACGGTCCGGGTGTCGCCCGTCACTGTAACCTGCGTCACTTCGAAACGTGGCGATCTCCACCGTCCCCTCCGACTCATTCCCAATCACCGTGATGACGCCGAATGAGGCACCGATGGCAATCGTCCGACGGCGCGTGAATACCTCGCGAATCCGTTCGGGGGTGGCATTGGTCGCCACGTCATAGTCGCTCGGTTGGCGCCCCAGCAACTCGTCGCGGACGCAACCTCCTGCCCAAAGCGCCTCGTATCCGGCGTCATGCAAGCGTTTGACAAGTCGGAGGGCGAATTGTCGAGCGGCGGGGCGTAGAGGCATGCAACTCCCTCAGCAGGCTAATGCCGCGAAACGGCCGTTCCGGCTGGAACCGGCCGGCCGGATATCCGGTTTTTGCCGGCCGGTCCGTTGATCGGTCCGACAAACACGATCCCCCCGAGTATAACTGCCTCGAATCGCCTGAAGGAAGTTGCCTTGCAGGGACACGTCCGGTCGCGGCACCACCGGCCCTTCGACCCATCACTCGGACGATGGGCAAATCGGGTCGGACCCCTTGAACCATTTGGTGGCCATCCTATATAACAGACGCCTCGCTACCTCCGGCCTGATGCCGTTTTGCGGGTGTGGCGGAATTGGCAGACGCGCAGGATTCAGGTTCCTGTGTCCGTTAAGGACGTGGAGGTTCGACTCCTCTCACCCGCACTCCGTAGAAAAGCGACGCCCGACGTGTTCTTCGTCGGGCCCCTTTTTGCGATCACTCCCACCGGGCCGGTTGAACGCCCAACGGCCGGCAATCCGAACGGTTCGGCCCTACAACCGTTCGGATCGGAGCCACCATGGGCGCGACCTGTCCATCTTCTCGCAACCGGCACAAATTCCTCAAGCCGGTCGTTTGACAGGCTGCCAACGTGACATAGGTTTCAAGTGCAGAAGGTGCTCCTGACAAGAAGTTCCCGATGCAAACGAGGTCCATCGATCGCTAACGATGATTCGAGTGACCTCGAAATTACCACTAGCTTCTCATCCTCGAAAGGGCAAACCGGTCGTAAGGCCGGCACGCAAAGCCATGGATCGTACCGTTTGTCGGAACGATCGCCTGGCTGCCGAAGGGTGTGTATCGCAACCATACGCGATCCGCGCGACGTTCGACTTGAACTCAGGTCGTGCATTTGAGGAGAAGGCGACGTTGGTGCAACGGAGAGTTGGACCGAACGGTCGTCCCGTCGGTGAAAATCGACGGATATGACCCGGCTGGTCGAACTCGTAACGTACCTTTTCACAAATTGGTCAAGTGTCCGCAGTGACATTCGAACACTCGCGGACGATCCTGGATCTGGAGGAAGTTATGAAGAGTCTTGCGAAGAAAGTACAACGTTTCCTCGTGTCGGAAGACGGCCCGACCGCCGTCGAGTATGCAGTGATGCTGGCTTTGATCATCATTGTCTGCCTGTCCGCCATTACGGCGATCGGCACCAACGCGAATGCGACGTTCCAAGGTGTAGCCAACCAACTGGGCAGCGGCAGCTAGTCGCCCGCCTGACGGCTTGACCTTGTTGTAGTACATGCCAAAGCCCCCTCGGTTCGTTGCGTTGGACCGAGGGGGACTTTCGCAAATAGGGAGATCCGTCTGGAGCATGCCGAGCCATTCCGGACGGGTGAACTGAGAACGACGCGCAGAGGAGCCAGGCACATGTGGGGGTACTTTCCTGTCGACGCCATGTCAGGTGTGCTCGAAATCGTATGCTACTGTTTCACGGTGGCAGCAGCCTTGGTCAGCTGCCTGATCAGTCTTCGATTCTAGTGCTTTGACAACTTTCAACGTTGGGGTTGGCCGTCGCGCAACTCGTGGTG
>CAYNDU010000440.1:0-3380 GCA_964395615.1 uncultured Pirellulaceae bacterium
CGTGCTCTCGGTTCAGGAACAACGAGGCAGCGGTGGGGACGATCCCCGAATGCCTACCCTTTGCGGACTGCGTCGCCGCGGGTACACACCGATGGCGATTCGCGCATTCTGCGAACGGATCGGTGTCGCGAAGTTCAACAGCACGATCGATATGGCGGTCCTTGAGAACTCGTTGCGCGAGGATCTTAACCGAACGGCACCTCGAGTGATGGCCGTGCTCCGACCGCTCAAACTGGTCATCGATAATTACCCGGCTGATCAGGTAGAAATGGTCGAAGCAATCAACAATCCGGAAGATGCGTCCGCCGGAACCCGGCAGGTCCCGTTTTCAAGAGAGTTGTATATTGAACGGGACGATTTTTGCGAAGACCCGCCGAAGAAGTTCTTCCGCTTGGCGCCGGGCCGCGAGGTCCGCCTGCGGTACGGTTACATCATCAAGTGCGAAGACCTGGTCAAAAACGCCGACGGCGAGATCACGGAAGTGCACTGTTCCTACGATCCGGAGACTCGAAGCGGCATGCCCCAGGCTCGACGCAAAGTCAAGGGCACTCTGCATTGGGTGTCGGCCCAACACGCTTATTCGGCCGAGGTACGATTATTCGACCACCTCTTCCGCGTCATGGACCCCAATGATGTCGAGGAAGGTGAGGATTGGCACGACCACCTTAATCCCCAGGCGCTCGAGGTGTTACGGAACTGCCAACTGGAGCCGAGCCTGGCAGACGCCGAACCGGGAGCCCATTTTCAATTCGAGCGACTTGGCTATTTCGTGGTCGATTCCAAAGACTCGACGCCTGGCAATCCGATCTTCAATCGAGCCGTTCCGTTACGCGACTCGTGGGCCAAAATCGAAAAGGCCCGAAAGAAGAAACGCTGATAAAGGCGCTACAAGAATGTAACAGGCGATTCTCTCCTTCTTGTTTCATCTTGCCGCGATTAGCGAGTGAATTTGAGCAGCGGCACGACACCGGTACGTCCGGGCGCGTCGCCGTCGTGCGATAACGGGTCAGCGACCGGCCGACCGAGCTCCGCCACTGCCGTTTCAAGCTCGGCGGCCTGCGTATGGCGGACTCAGCGTGCTTGAGTGCGGACGAATTGCACGGAGTCGACCACCAGGCGCGTTTCCTTGTCGGTGCTGAATTCGACGGCCGCCAGGGGCAACTCGCCAAAATCGCGAACCGGATCGCATGTTGCGACGGTCCAACCGTCGGCGTCGTGCGACCCGGACAGGGTGAGCAACCGCTCCGGGTCCAAAGACGGCGCGCCGAGCGAATAGCCGTGCTCGGTCGCCGTGAAACGTTGGTCTTCTTCGACTTGTCCCCCTTCGGTCAACTTGGCGCCAACCAGCTTGATCAGGGCTCGCCCGTCACCTTCGAGGCGATACCGAATCTTCAAGTAGCGGTAATGGCCCCAGTCAGGTCGTTCAAGAAGCCTGACAACCTGTGGCAAGTCGAATCGCTTTTGGCCTCCAGCCGGCAATTGGCAAACGGTCGGTTCGTTCGTGTCACCAGGGATCGCCGCTTCCGCGGATCGGCGGAGTTCATACCGAGCCGGGTGTTGGTCGGAGATTTGCAGCGTGTGCCACTGTACCGCCGCCATCGGATCGCCCGAGGATTGGGTCACCTCCAGTTCCAATCGATCGACACCGTCACGTTGCCAGGGCTCCAGAGAGATTACGAACGGCTCCACATGGAACTGATCACGATTGAAGGTCGGCACGTCCCAGCTGCCAACCTGCCGGCCATTGATCTTGACACTGATGCGCGGTGCCCGGGCGACGCTCTGCGGGCTGGTCGCCAACACAATCAGCCAGCGGTGTCGGGGAGTCCGCTTCCAGGTGCGTCGCAACGTGAGCCCCGCATCCGAGGTGGCGATGACGGCCGGCCGATAGGCCGATTCTCTCTCGCTCAGCTCATCCCAGACGTTGGTCAGCTGAACGTTGGCGCGCGACGTCGGGTCGAGTTCCCAGCCGTACCAGGCGGGGATCGGAACGGACGTGAGTCGGGCGACCTGAGCGGACAGAGCGGGTTGACTCAAGAAGACGATCGGGTCGAACCAGTCGGCCGAATCTCGGATGTCGAGCGGATCGGCACCCGGCGGGGGCGAAGTGGGTGCGTAGGCCATATCGAGCGCCAGGCGACGCGGTTCGGCAGAAGGTGCCAGCGGTCGGCGGCCCGTATCGACCGTCGAATGGGATCCGACAAGCGCGGGACTCTCGAACAGACGGCGAGCCGCCTGGTCGTAGATTCTGGCTTGAACACAACCGCCCGTGTCGGCCAGGCGGTCGAGTCCCACGGCCATTTGCACGGCGGCAGCCGAATCGGGCAGCGGGAATTCCAACCGGTTGCCTGCGTGGACCCCGAAGCCCCATCCGTACATTCGCCGACCGTCCCGAAGCCGGCTCCCTTCGACATTCCGGTTTCTTTGCCATCGCCGCGTCGTCTGTGCCAGCGGCGAGTGTTGCTCAACGCGTCGCGGCTCGATGCGGCTCAACGGCACTTCCCACGGCGAAAAAAAGCAGCGAAGGGTGATGGTCGGCCCATCGATCCAGAGCATGTCCAGGCTCCAGGCGGGCTGCAATCCGTGAATCCACTGAACCGATTCGTCCCGTTTGCCCCGTGTAATGATCCGTTGTCGGTTCCACGATGTCGTGGCCACAATTCCCTGATTGGTTTCAATTTGGAACAGGGACGTCCGCACCCTGGGACTCAGCAAAGCCAACTCGGAATAATACGCGTTCCAGGGGTCCGCAACCGGCAAGTTGAGCGTCGCGATTTCGCTCAACGCATACTGCTCGCGACCTTCCTGGGTCAGGAGGGTGATTTGCCGAGCGCCCCAGCGCACGGCACGAAACCAGACACGGCTGCCATTGCGAAGCACAACGGTACCGGGTTCGTAGGGCAATACCGATGGCTCCCATACGATCCGACGTACATAGTTCGTGCCGACGCGCACCAGGGGACCTCGATTCGTGTCCGGCGGGGCAGACAGAGTCGGCGATCGGACAATCAGGTGCTCGGGGACAGCATGGTAACGCAACTCGCTGCGCCCGACGAACTCGAGCACCTTCCCCGGCAGCCGGTCGCCTCCGGAAAACTCGACGTAAGCAGGTGGGTCCGGCTGACCACGTACTCCGTGATCACACAGCCAACGCAATTGGCGGGGATCGTCCAGCACCTTCCGGCCGTCGAGTTCAAATGCCCGGCGCTCGGTCGACCAGGCGGTTAATCGATGAAACCTCTCTCTCGAGCCGTCTGCAAAGCAAGCCTCAAAACGGGCCGGCGGCGCAACTCGACCTTCGGTCAGCCCTTCCTCCCCCTCGTCGACCGCCGCGCCACCTCGTACGGAGCCACCTCGTACGGAGCCACTGCGTACGGAGC
>CAYNDU010000440.1:3480-5405 GCA_964395615.1 uncultured Pirellulaceae bacterium
CGTACGGAGCCACTGCGTACGGAGCTACTGTCGGCCGAGCCATCGTCGACTGAGCTGGCATCTCTTTTCGTGGGACCTGCCATGCCGATGGTTGCCGAGAGCAGGAGCAGACTGGCGGCGAGCAGGACGTACGGGGTCGAGCGGCCGTGGTGACGATCGATACGACGTCGAGGCGGAAGGGTCCGATGGCTCGGCCCACTGGAATTGGCGATATTCCTGTTCATGATCTACTCAGTATAACTCGTGTGCGGCACTTGCACGGCCCTGTGGAAGCCGGATAATGCGGGGCACGGGGCAGGGGCGTCGAGCGGGTCCGATGCACGGACTTGGGGGCGGCCGGGTCGCGATGGAAAGTGTCTAGACAAATCGAAGCGGCCGCGGCCGCGTGGCATGGCAGGAGATGCGTGGAATGTCGTTGCTTGTTGTGGGAACCGTCGCGTTGGACAGCATTGAGACTCCGCACGACTCGCGCGATCGCGTGCTCGGCGGGTCGGCCGTCTATTTCTCGTACGCCGCCAGCTACTTCACCTCCGTTCGCCTGGTGGGAGCCGTTGGCGAGGACTGGCCGGCCGAACACTCGGCGCTGCTCAACCAGCGCAGCATTGACACATCGGGCTTGGAGGTCGTGACCGGGGCCAAGACATTCTACTGGCGCGGCAAGTATTTGACGAACATGGACGATCGCGAGACGCTCGACGTGCAGCTGAATGTCTATGGTGACTATGCGGCCCGGTTACCGGAGGATTTTCGGCGATGTCCTTTCCTGTTTCTGGCCAATGGCTCGCCGCGCAAACAGCTGGATGTGCTTGACCAGACGACCGGCCCAAGACTGACCGTCGCCGACACGATGGACCTCTGGATTCGGGAGGAGCGTGACGACTTGCTGGAGTTGTTGAAACGGGTCAACGGCATGGTGATGAATGACAGCGAGGCAAAACTTCTGACCGGACAGGAAAACACGGTCAGGGCCGGTATGAGTGTGCTCGAGATGGGGCCGGCGTTCGTGGTGGTGAAACTGGGCGAGCATGGGGCCATGTTCTTCTCGAAACACGAAACGTATGTTCTGCCGGCGTTTCCGCTGTCGACCGTTGTCGATCCGACCGGTGCCGGCGACAGTTTTGCCGGCGGAATGATGGGCTATCTGGCTCACCAGTCGGATTTCGAGCCGGCGACTCTCAAGCGAGCCATGGCGTATGGCATTCTCACCGCCAGTTTTACGGTAGAAGATTTCAGCCTGGACCGTTTGCGGGGGATCGAGCGTGACGACATCGAGATGCGCATGGAACGCTATCGCAAAATGTTGACCTTCTGATTCGGCGGGTGGCCATGGCTAAGACACGTACGTTCATCGCGCTGCCCGTCTCGGACCAGGTCCGGAAGCGGGCTGCCCATCTGATCGATCGACTATCGGTGACGGCAACCAAGATCAGCTGGGTGGCGCCCGACAACCTGCACCTGACGCTCAAGTTCCTCGGCGACCAATCGGACCATGAGTTGGCCGGCGTTTGTCGCGCGGTGCAGCAGGTGGCTCAAGGTACCGACCCGCTTGAATTTCGTTGCCACGGCGCGGGCGCCTTTCCTCGCCCGGAACGTCCCCGCACCCTGTGGATTGGGGTCGACCAGGGGGCCGACGCGTTGCGGGAATTCCAACAGCGTCTGGAGGACGAACTGGCCGAGCAGGGGCTGCCCCGGGAACGTCGGCAATATCGGCCTCACTTGACGGTGGGACGAGTGCGATCGGGCGGGGCCCCGATGGAGGAACTGGGCCAACTGGTCGCTCGACAAGCCGATTTCCGCGTCGGCCAGGTAGAGGCGGACGAAGTGTTTGTGATGGCCAGTCAACTGCGCCGAGGCGGCTCGGCATACGAAGTGCTGTCCCGAGCCCGCCTGGGGGCCCCCCCCACCTCGTAGAGTACGGAGGTAAA